>JBGTAO010000644.1:0-3063 GCA_041749835.1 Gemmata sp.
GAAGCGATGGGGCTTAGTCTACCCTATGGTGCTTCGACTCCCGCAGTGACCGCCGCCAAGGAACGGGAGGCGATGTTGGCTGGTGTAGCAACCGTTCGCTGTGTCGAACAGAACCTCCGACCGCGCGACATTATCACACGCAAAAGTCTTGAAAACGCCTACACGCTCGTGTTGGCACTGGGTGGCTCCACCAACGCCGTTCTGCACCTCATGGCAATCGCACGCGAAGCCTATGTTTCGTGGTCGCTGACCGATTTCGACCGATTGGGTGAGAAGGTACCACACCTGGCCGATCTGAAGCCCGGTGGAAAGTACGTCATGTTCGATCTGTACCGGGTCGGTGGCACTCCTGCTGTTATGCGGGCGCTGCTCGACCAGGGCTTGCTGCACGGGGATTGCATCACGATTACGGGTCAGACCATTGCTGAGAATTTGAAGGATGTTGAGAGCGTCTTTGCCAAACCGCAACAGGTGGTGATGCCGTTCGAGAAACCGATGTTCGAGCACGGGATCATCGTGGTCCTGCAGGGCAACCTGGCCCCCGAAGGTGCTGTGGCGAAGGTCGCCGGTCTGAAACAACGCTCGATCACGGGACCGGCAAAAGTCTTCGATGGCGAAGAGGCCTGCTTCCAGGCGATCCAAGCTCGCAAAATCGTGGCGGGTGATGTGGTGGTTATTCGCGGTGAAGGCCCAGTGGGTGGCCCCGGGATGCGTGAGATGCTCAGCATTACCGGAGCATTAACTGGGCAGGGGCTTGGCGAAAGTGTCGGTCTGATCACGGATGGTCGCTTCAGCGGTGGAACCCACGGTTTAGTTGTTGGCCACGTTGCTCCAGAAGCCTGGGTGGGTGGGCCGATTGCATTTGTGAAGGATGGCGATTCCATCACAATTGATGCCGATCGGAAGGTGTTAACACTGAATCTCCCCAATGCCGAACTGGAGAAACGGCAGGGGCAGTGGCAGGCTCCGGGGCCGCGTGTCGAGCGTGGCGTACTGGCCAAGTACGCCAAACTCGTGCGCTCAGCATCCGAAGGTGCAGTCACGGGGTGATCGTGTACGGGCGATTCGCGCCCGCTCGGCAATCATGGGAGCGCATTCAACTGCGGTTGCGGGCGGGGATCGTGTGGCCGGGTGAGGCACGTGACCCCGCAGTGCCACCAAATGCCCTTGCCATGCCGGAAGTCATCCGGACGGGTGGCATACCAGACGGTGTCACCTACGATCCATCCCGATTGACGGTGGAGAAAATCGCGATGGCCCTGGCGATCCGGGGTCTTCAGATCGGTCGCGATCACCCAGAGACGTTCTGCCGCCGGGAGTGGCTCGCCCGGCTTGGCCCAGATCACCTGATCGCCAAATCGTTCCAGGTACCACCGTGTCGTCACATCGGTAGCGGGGTGGGCGTACACCACAAGCCGGTCGCCGGGTTGGAGTTCGTTCTTCAATTCCACGGAAAGGTTTCGCCCAAAGCGGCTGATGTTGTCGCGGTCGGGATTCAGGCACTTGGCGATCAGTCCACCAATCCCAATGGTGATCAATAACGCGGCGGCCCAACGAACCAGGGCTAACCGCTCACTGCGGCGGAGTGCCCACCATTCCATCACCGCCGCCCAGCCGGCACCAGCCAACAAACAGATTGCTGGAGCGAAGTGCTGTGATAAGCGACAGCATCCGGCGTAGGGGTACTTGCCAATTACCGCTGCAATGAGATTCAACCCAAACGGAACCAGACACAGGACCAACAGCGATCGATACCCGTTTCGCCAGCACCAGGCGATTCCCAGAGCAAACAGCAAGGCTGTCAGCGTGCTTCCCCCATTGGAATCACCCACAGGGTACGCGAACGCTCGGCCGGTATGTGCCTCCAGTAACCAGAGGGGAGTGCGCCAAAGCGACTCGGGCGGGAAGCCATTCCGCCAGTACCACCGCATGTATTCCCCGGTGGAACCCACATTGGGGTCCACCTGCGCTTGACCAACCAGTAGATATGTCAATCCAAACGCTGCCACCATTGCGAGGTTGTAGGCGAGAAACAGGCACTTCGCGCCGATCCCACTGCGCCACGCCACAGGCAACAAGAAGAGGCTCACTCCACCAGCTACGAACACTGCGGGGTAGGACGCTGAAAGCGCAATCGGAACTACTAAAACCAAGCCCCACAGCGGCCCTATGCGTTCTGGGCGTCGATGCCACCGCGCAGCGAGAGCCAACAAGAATGCGGACCAGAAGAGATCGCCCGAATAAGGCTTGAGTGTACCCGCCATGGAAACCGGCCATGTGGACATGGCCAACAAGCCAACCGCCAGTGCCGCGGCAGTGGGTGGCAGACTGCGCCGGGCAAAATCGTAAAAGAAGAGCAGGCCACCGAGAGAAGCCAGCAACGGTAGCAGCCGCATCGAGAATTCCGAAGTCCCCAACTGAAGCAGCACGAAGCGCTCGCCCCAAAGGAACAACACCGGTGCCACCTGTCCATGATCCAGATGACGGGTTAAGTCCTGGTAGTCGCGGGCGATCAAGTTCAACGCCAGCATCGCCTCATCGCCCCAGATCGCCGACGGAATGAACGCTCGAACGAGCCGAAGCGCCAGCCCGACGGCCAGCATCACCACGAGAATCCGTCGGACGGCCCGGGCGTAGGCTCGTGGCTCCAAGTCGGGACTTGTCGGGGTAGTTTCCGCGATGGGCACTGCGCTCGGCATGGGTCCCTCCGGGTTTTCACAACCCAGCCCAGCCTCTACCCGCCCGATCCCGCTGCTGTCAACTGCGACCCATTCGACTGTGCCACCCAATCTGCCAGTGATACACTGACTGGAGTCTGGCCCGTCACGGAAGTACGAGAGGATTCATGTCACGATTCATCATGCTGACACTGGGTGCAGTGCTGCTGCAGCAGGTTCCAACACCGGCAGCAGACCCGAAACCGAATCCGGATGCCCAGTTGATCCAGACCGCCCAGGCCATGCTCAAATCGCTCAAGGTAACGACACTCGAGACCGGGTTGCGGGTCTATTTGCTGCCAATCAAGGGTTCGCCCGTTGTCTCCGTGATGATGGCTAACAAGGT
>JBGTAO010000645.1:0-11823 GCA_041749835.1 Gemmata sp.
GGCGGTGTCGGATCTTGGTCCAGAATCGCCTGTTGAAGCTGGGTGAACGTGGTTCCGTGGAAGGGTCGCGTGCCCGTGAGCAATTCGTAGAGGATGACCCCGATGGCCCAGATATCCACTCCGGTCGTGAGTGGTTCGGTCCCAAACGATTCGGGAGCCATCCAGGGAAGTGAGCCCGCCGGGCTTTCCGAACTCGGTGTTTTCCCCGTTGCAGTGAGCCGTGTGGCCAGTCCGAAATCGGTCACATGAGGTTCGCCGACGTGATCGAGCAAGATGTTCGCTGGCTTGAGATCGCGGTGCAGCACTTGAAGTTGGTGGCCATGGTGCACCGCCCGCGCGACCTTGGCGATCAGTTCCGCGATGGCACGGTAGTTTCCCCAGTAGCGCGGCAAGTGCTCTTCGAGGCTTCCACCATCCACGAGCGCCATCGTGTAGTAAGGCTGCTCCTGATGCTCGCCGACGTGGTACACCTGCACGACATTGGAGTGCCGCAATCGGGCCGCGCTCTCGATCTCCTCGCGGAAGCGCTTGCGAGCCTGTTCACCACCCAGTCGGTCGGAGCGGATTTGCTTGAGAGCCACAATCAGTGTGGTACCAGTTAACCGCGCCCGGTGAACGGTCCCCATGCCGCCGCGACCGATCTCCTGGAGCAATTCGTATCCGCCAAATCGCTCCACACCCTGCATGGGGGGATCGAGTGAAGTTCCCTGGGTGTGTCGAAACTCGACGGTTTGATTGGCGTCGGCTCGCCCGGAGAAACCCAGGAACGCTTGGAATTCCTCAAGATTCTCCAGGAACCCAACAAGTTCTGGGCCATGCTGGGGATGCTGTGCAACCCAGGCTTTCGCATCGGGTGCCTCACCCTGTTCCGAAGCGAGCAGAAACGCCGCAATGACTTCGTCCAGGCTTGGGCTCTCGCGATCAGTCATTCCTGATCCCCTTCCCCCAGGCGTTCGCGTAATTGTTGCAACCCGCGCCGGAGCAGCCCAGCAATGGCCGCGTGCGATCGCTGCAGCGTCTGCGCGATCTCGTCCAGAGAAAGCCCCTGGCAATGCCGCAGCAACAGAACTTCGCGTTGATCGGCCGGAAGCGTGTCCACCGCCGTTGCGAGTTGGGCCGCACGTTCGCTTCTCAAAGCGTATTCGCTGGGAGAGGTTTGATCGGCGGCAAGCCAGGCATCGAGGCGGCACGAACTCGCTTCCAGATCGGCATCGAGTGACCGCTCCGCCCCAACATCCCGCTTGGCCTGGCCGAGCGACCGAAGGGCGTTAGCAAGTGTGCGGTTGAGAATCTGCCGAAGCCAGCCCGCCATCTCAGCGGGTGTTTGGCCGCGAAACTGGTGCTGCGCTGCATGAGCGCTTAGAAGTGACTGCTGAACCAGATCGCTGGCATCGAGCTTCGCTGCGACCCACGGACGGGCGGCGACTTGCAAACGGGCGATCGCACTCAAATAACCGCGAAACCGCTCGATTGCCAGGGCATCCGCGTCTTCGGCACTCATTGGGCTAGATCCTGATCCCAAACGAGACCCTTGCCGAGATTGTACCACAAATCCACCAGAACAATCCCGTATCTCCCGATTAAAGCTGGGTTTGGAACGATCTCCCCACATCCTCCCCACATCGGGTTGATCGAGCGGGTTCAGTGGTATATGATTTTCTGAGACTCAATCTCAATTGGGTAGCTGACCCATGCATCAGTCGCAACAACAAGCCGAGCAGTCTTCCTGTGCGGGTTCCTGTCGCAGTTGCCCCGCCGTCGGAAGCTGCCCGGATCGAATTGTGTGCCGTTGCCTGCGCGTCCGGGAAGAGACGATCATTTCCGCCATCACCACGCTGGGTATCCGCACGCTCAGGGAGTTGCGGGTGGCGACCGAAGCCGGCGACGGCTGCACTTGCTGCCATGCCGAACTGACTCAGTACGTAGCGGTTTACTCGCCTTCATCGCTTTCGAGCATCTGCTCGGCCAAGTAACGTTCCAGCCCGATTGTCTTGATCAAACCGAGTTGCGTTTCGAGCCAGTCCACATGCTCTTCCGAATCCGCCAGGATTTCGAGGGCGAGCTTGTGCGTGCCATTGTCTTTGAGCTTGATGCAGAGATCGACCAGTTCGTTGTAAGCCTTCACCCCGCCCGTTTCGAGCTTGAGGTCGTTCTCGAATTGTTCGGGGATATCCGTACCCACACGAATGACATCGTAACGAGCGATCTCGGGTGTTCCCTCCAGGAAGAGCACGCGGTCGATCAGCTTCTCCGCATGCTTCATCTCACCCATCGATTCTTCGTAATGCTTCGCGGCGAGTCGCATGAAACCCCAGTTCTTGCACATTTTCGCCTGGCAAAAGTACTGGTTGATCGCGGTCAATTCGATGGTCAAGGCGCGGTTGAGCGCTTCGATAACTTGTGGTTGGCCTTGCATGGGAATCCTCGTGTCGATGCGGAAATGTGCAATGTATTCAATGCATCTACTAATAGCGACTTTGCTTGAAGTGAGTGGCACGAAGTACGAAGTCAGCCGAAAGGTGAAACGCTCACGGCGAGCGTCAGCCCCACCGGTTCCCAGCAAAAGAGCGGTCGGGACGACCGCGGTCCCAGGAAAGTTTTGGGTGAGCGTGTGTTTGTCCTGGGACCGCGGGCTTCCAGCCCGCTCTTCGCTGTTTTGCGGTCGGGACGACCGCGGTCCCAGGAAAGTTTTGGGCGAGTGGAGGGCGCTGCCCTACGGCTACACTGGCTTACTGCTTCTGGCCTGTCCGGGTCGGCCCCAACAACCAGCCGCTGCGAATCGCTCCGCCATTGGATGTCGAGTTGGTCGGCGCGGACACCGACGGGGCAGGAGTATTGCCTGGAGCGCTGACCGGCAACGTTGACTTACCGCCCTCACCAGCTGCCTGGTTCGACTTTTCTTGCACGATTTTGGTGACGTTGCGAAAGAACGAGGATGAGTCTTCAGCGACCTTCTTCGTATCGAATGTCGCCTTGATCTCAGGCTTGCCATTCTCACTATCAATCAGATTGAAGGTGTACCAACCGCAGTACCACCCGATGACGGCGAAACCGACAACCACCATGCCAACCAGCGCGAAGAAGTTGCGCATAACCCAAGCCTCCATTCTGGGGTTCCGACACGACACACTACCTCAGTCCGAGCTTGTGCGGCAAGCCCACCCCTATTGTTGCAGTGCCGTCAAGTGTCCAGTCGAAGCCGATTCTGTTGCGGGTGTCGCATGAGCCAACTTCCCTTGGAAGCGGGCGAAGGCAGAGCGTAGAATGCAAAGACCAGATCACTCGCAAAGTCGGGGTGCTCTTGTCCAACTGACTTGAACCAGGCGGGGCAACCGGGTACGCTGGCACCACACTCGCCCCGCAGGCTGGGGGCAAGCCGAACATCCTTTCCCGCGTCGCCGCCCTGGTGACTGCCCGCCCGCCCACGGCGGCCACCTTTCCTTCCCGGACACGGCTGGGCGGAGAATACACTCGCGTCGCCTCCTGGTGACGCCCGACGGAGGAATCAACCACTCATGGCCACCGCCACGGCGATCCTTGACGGCTTGCGTTCCCAGCTCGATACCAGTGAATACAAGAAGTTGCACTGGGAAGGCTCGTTCACCGACTATCTCAATATCGTTCTCAAAACACCCAGTGTGACACGGACAGCCTACCAACGGCTGTACGACATGATCCTGTCGCACGGGACCGACGATGTTTACGAGAACAAAGACCGCATCAGCCGCTACAAGTTCTTCACCGATTTCGCAACCCGGCACGGCGACGGCATTTTCGGCCTCGACCGTTCCCTGATGCAACTGGTGAACACCTTCAAGAGTGCTGCGTTAGGTTACGGAACCGAGCGCCGCGTGATTTTGCTGCACGGGCCGGTCGGTAGTGCGAAATCGACTATAGCTCGACTGCTCAAGCGGGGCCTCGAAGAGTATAGCCGCACCGATTCCGGCCAGCTCTTCAGCTTCAGTTGGAAGAACCCTGACGGCACCGGGTGGACCAAAGACCCCATGCACAGCGAGCCGCTCCAGTTGATTCCCGACGAGCACCGTTCAGCACTGCTCGCGCAACTGAACGAGAACTGCACCAAGCCGTACTCCTACGACATCAAGATCAAGGGCGATCTCAGTCCGTACAGCCGTTACGAGTTCAAGACTCGGCTGGCCCTCTACGATGGCGATTGGCTGAAGATGCTCGAAAACGAAGTGAAGGTGTATCGCCTGACGCTGTCCGAGAAGGACCGCATCGGCATCGGGACATTCCAGCCCAAGGATGAGAAGAACCAGGATTCGACTGAACTCACCGGCGATATCAACTATCGCAAGATCGCCGAGTACGGCAGCGATTCCGATCCGCGCGCCTTCAACTTCGATGGTGAGTTGAACATTGCCAACCGCGGAATCGTCGAGTTCATCGAGGTCTTAAAGCTTGATGTCGCGTTCCTCTACGATTTGCTCGGTGCTTCGCAAGAGCACAAGATCAAGCCGAAGAAGTTCGCACAAACGGACATCGACGAAGTGATTTTGGGCCACACCAACGAGCCCGAGTACCGCCGGCTCCAGAACAACGAGTTCATGGAAGCGCTCCGCGACCGCACGGTCAAGATCGACATTCCCTATGTCACCCGGCTGCGCGATGAAGTGAAGATCTACGAGAAGGATTACAGCCCCGTGAAGGTGCGTGGCAAGCACATCGCCCCGCACACGGTGGAGATCGCGGCCATGTGGGCGGTGCTCACCCGGCTTACGCCGCCCAAGCACGCGAGCCTCAGCCTGCTCCAGAAGATGAAGCTCTACAATGGGAAAACGCTGCCGGGCTTCTCGGAAGATAACGTCATCGAACTCAAGCGCGACGCCGTGAATGAAGGCATGGGCGGCATCAGCCCGCGTTACATTCAGGACAAGATCTCCAACGCGCTCGTCGCGCACCCGGACGAGGACAATATCAACCCGTTCATGGTAATGTTCGAACTCGAGTCGGGGCTGCGGCACCACTCGCTGATCAAGGACGATGATCAATACCGCCACTACAAGGAATTGCTCGCGGTGGTGAAGGAGGAATACGAGGATATCGTCAAGAACGAGGTGCAACGCGCCATCGCAGCCGACGAGGACGCGCTGATGCGGCTCTGCGCCAATTACATCGACAACGTGAAAGCCTACACGTTGCGCGAGAAGGTTCGCAACAAGTTCACCGGTGCCAACGACGACCCGGACGAACGCCTGATGCGCTCAGTCGAAGAAAAGATCGACATTCCCGAAGGTCGCAAGGACGACTTCCGCCGCGAGATTATGAACTACATCGGCGCTCTGGCCATCGACGGCAAGCGCTTCGATTACAAGACCAACGAACGACTCCAGAAAGCACTGGAGTTGAAGCTGTTCGAGGACCAAAAGGACACGATTAAGCTGAGTACGCTGGTCTCCAATGTGGTGGATAAGGCCACTCAGGAGAAAATCGATGTGGTCAAGAGTCGCCTGATTCGGAACTATGGGTATAATGAATCGAGTGCCACCGATGTGTTAAACTTCGTGGCCAGTATCTTTGCCCGCGGACAAACGAAAAAGTGAGTCGAGCAATCGACTCGCTCATCGCAATACAAACCGCCAGGGGCGTGAACGGGTGGGGGCCTGACCGACCGGAAAGTTTGAACCTGGTCAGGTCCGGAAGGAAGCAGCCATAAGCACTGGAAGGTGCGGCTCAGGGCACCCCCATCCGTTCCGCCTCTGGCGGAGAGCTACAGCCGGTGGCAAGCAAAAACCGGCAAATGCGTCAGGCCCACCCAAATGGTGTGGGTCTGATGCATTTATCCACCTGCTTCATCTACCTCCTTCTATCACTCACCGGACACTCGTTTCACTTCTCGGAGTGCCCCTCCGTCTGTTACCATGAAATAGCAGGATGTCCCTTCCATCCCGTGAGGCCGAACGCCGTGGGACAAAAGATTGATCAAGATCTGCAGCGGTTCCGCAAACTGGTGCGCGGCAAGGTGAAGTCCAACCTTTCCAAGTACATCAGCCGCGGGGAGATGATTGGTAAAAAAGGGAACGATCTGGTGTCGATCCCGATTCCGTCGATCAATCTGCCGCAGTTTCGTTATGGCAACAAGAACTCGGGCGGCGTGGGTGTGGGGCCGGGACAACCTGGGCAACCGCTGACGCAACCTCAGGACGGCGAAGGCGAGCCCCAGGCCGGTGATTCGCCCGGGCAACACATCCTCGAAGTCGATCTCAGCATGGAGGAACTCGCGGAGATCCTGGGCGAAGAACTGGCACTGCCCCGAATCGAACCGCGTGGCCAAAAGAACATTGTCACTGAGAAAGATAAGTACTCGAGCATTCGGAATGTCGGCCCGGAAAGCCTGCGTCACTTCAAGCGAACGTACCGCCGGGCGCTCCGTCGCCAGATTGCCGCGGGCACCTATGATCCGAAGTCACCACGGGTGATTCCAATTCGAGAAGATAAGCAGTTCCGGAGCTGGAAAGAAACACCCAAGCCGGACGCGGTCGCCTCGGTGATCTACATGATGGATGTCTCGGGGAGCATGACCGACGAGCAGAAGGAGATCGTGCGCATCGAGGCGTTCTGGATCGATATGTGGATCAAGCGCCATTACAAGGGTGTCGAGACGGCGTACATCATTCACGATGCCACGGCCCAGGAGGTGGACGAGCACACCTTCTACCACACCCGCGAGAGCGGCGGGACCAAGATCAGTGCCGCGTACGAGTTGTGCAACAAGATCATCGATACACGCTATCCGCCTTCACAATGGAACATCTATGCCTTCCACTTCTCGGATGGCGACAACTGGGGCGATGATGTTCCGCGCTGTATCGAGTTGCTCAGCGAAGAAATGCTTCCCAAACTAAACCTGTTCGGCTACGGTCAGGTCGAGTCGCCCTACGGGAGTGGTGAGTTCTTCGAGCATATTCATGAGTTAGTCGATGAACACGACAACGTGGTGACCAGCCGCGTACCCGACCGCGAAGCGATTTTGGGAAGCATCAAGGAGTTTCTCAAGACCGGCCGATAAGCGCCGCACTCCAACTGCCACGGCAAGCGCCGATTAGGAAGTGGCCTATGAGCGTTCCCGAGCCACACAAGCAAACGCAGACCGCATCAGCCCGGCCAGACCCCGAGACCCATCCGGCCACCCGCGGTTATTTCTTTCTAAGCCCGCCGCAAACCACCAACGAGTTGGGCCGGCTGGGCAACTATCGCATCATCCGGTTACTCGGCACCGGTGGCATGGGCTACGTCTTTGAAGCCGAGGAACTTACTCTTCATCGAAGGGTGGCGTTGAAGGTACTCAAGCCCGAGCTGGCCTCCGACCTGGCGAACCGCGAACGCTTTCTCCGCGAGGCACGGGCCACCGCAGCGATCCGTTCCGAACATGTCATCACCATCTTCGAGGTGGAGGATGGGGAACCGCCATTCTTGACCATGGAGTACCTCGAAGGCGAAACCCTTCAGGCCCGGATCGAGCGTTCGCCACCCATCACGCTGCGCATGGCGCTGGAAATCGCTCGCCAGACCGCAGTGGGATTGGCCGCCGCTCATGAGCAAGGTCTGGTCCATCGCGACATCAAACCAGCCAATCTCTGGCTGGATCAGAAGCCCGAGCCCGTGGGCACAGTCGACGAGCTTTCCGATTCCTCACTCCGCCCGCCGACATCGGGATTCGAACGCGTGAAGGTGCTGGACTTCGGGCTCGCTCGTCGAACCAGTGGCGAAACGAGCCTGACTTCCACGGGCTTCATTGTTGGCACACCCAACTACATGGCACCGGAGCAGGCATCCGGTGGCCGGCTCGATGACCGTGCCGATCTCTTCAGCCTTGGATGCGTGCTCTACACCGTGCTGACCGGGGAATTACCCTTCCCGGGAAACTCGGCTTTGGCCGTCATGATGTCGCTGGCCACGCGGATTCCGCCACCCGTGAACCACAAGAACCCCATCATTCCCCCGGAGGTCGCCAGGCTAGTGACGCAGTTGCTGGAGAAAGACGCCAACGATCGACCGCAATCGGCCCGAGAAGTGGTTCGTCAACTGGATGAGATCCTGACCGGGTTCTCCGGTAGCGGGTTACTTCCGATCTCGGATCCATCTCTGCAGCCCAGTCGCCTGGATACACCTCTGGCCCGAGGTGAAACGGCGTTCCCAGGTGAAACCGATCCCTATACCCGACCATCGTCTGCTAAAAAGAATCCACCGCCCGTGCCATCGCGTCCCCAGCTTTGCTGCATGTGGGCGGGCATCGTGGTACTCCTCGCTCTCGCCGTGGTGGCAGGATTTCGCATACTGCGGCCGGGCTCGGGCAATCGCAATGTCGTGCTTCCTGGCGGTGATCGCACGGTTGAGCCTATCGTGGTCGGTATTCTCTTCTCGCAAAGCGGCACCATGGCCATCAGTGAGAGCCCACTGATCGACGCTACCATCCTGGCACTGGAAGAGGTGAACGCGAACGGTGGCGTGTTGGGGCGGCCGGTGAAGTGGGTGAGTGCCGATGGCAAGTCGCAGCCCGATGTCTTCGCTCAGGCCAGCGAGCATATGCTGGCAACCGAGAAAGTTTCCGCCATCTTTGGCTGTTGGACCAGCTCCAGCCGCAAAGCCGTCCGTTCTGTCGTGCAGCGTTCGAACGGTATGCTCTTCTACCCGGTGCAATTCGAAGGGCTCGAAGAGTCGCCCAATATCGTTTACCTGGGATCGACCGCGAACCAACAATTGCTGCCCGCTCTCGATTTCCTGACGAAGAAGCTGGGCAAGAAGCGCCTCCTGTTAATCGGTTCCGATTATGTGTTCCCGCGAGCGGCATATCAGATCATGCTCGATCACACGGCCACACAATCGAATCTACAGGTCAGTGCCTGCTTCTTGCCATTTGGAGCCGACGAAGCGGACGAGGCGATTACCCGAATCCAGTCCTTTCAACCCGATGCGATTGTGAACTTGCTCAATGGCAGCATCAATATCGATTTCTGCCGTGAGCTCGAGAAAGCTCGAATCGCGCCGGCGCAGATTCCGATCCTGTCGTTGAGCCTGACCGAGAGCGAGGTGCGTGGCCTGAACCCCGCAGTGCGGGCCGGCGACTACCTCGTGGGAAGCTACTTCAACACCATCAATCGCCCGGAGAGTAAGGCCTTCATACCCAATATCCAGAATCGCTTCGGCGAAGACATGGTCGTAACGGCTCCGATGGCCGCCGTCTATTCCGGGGTTCATCTGTGGGCCCAGGCTGCGAATCGAGCGGGTAGTGTGGACCCAAATGCCGTGTTGAATGCCGTGCGTGGTCTGGAGTACGAAGGACCGCGTGCCCGCATCAAGATCGATCCGCGAACCCGCTATACCTGGCTCCCGGTCTTGATTGGGCGGATCGGTTCGGACGGCAAGGTGACGGTGCTCCCGGATGTGAGTTCCGAATCTCTGGTGGAGCCGATTCCTTACCCGAACACACGGACACCGCGGCAGTGGAACCAGTTCCTCGATGAGCTAAAATATGAGTGGGATGGGCAGTGGCAGGCACCCGTCCGGTCGCTGATCAACCCCTGAGAGGCGGAGGGAACCATGGGTCTTGGCTTCTACAACACGAACCTTCCGCCGCACCTGCGGGTTCTGAAGGACGAGATCGAAGGCTACGCACGCGATTACGGCCTCGATTTCTTCGAAACGATCTTCGAAGTCGTTGATGCTGATGATCTGAACGAGATCGCAGCGTACGGCGGGTTCCCCACCCGCTACCCGCACTGGTCGTTTGGGATGCAGTACGAAGAGCTCAAGAAGGGCTACGAGTACGGTCTCTCCAAGATCTACGAAATGGTGATCAACAACGATCCGTGCTACGCCTACTTGATGCGTTGCAACCACACGGTCGATCAGAAACTCGTGATGGCGCACGTGTACGGCCACTGCGATTTCTTCAAGAACAATGCGTATTTCAATCACACTACGCGCAAGATGATGGACGAGATCGCCAACCATGCGGCCCGTATCCGGAGCTATGTGGAACGCTTCGGCGAAGACGAGGTGGAGGCGTTTGTCGATCGGTGCATGTCGATCGATGATCTCATCGATATCCACTCGGTGGCCATCAAGCGGCGCGACGATCACTCCCGCTACGACTTCACACCGCCACCGAGCGACCCGGACAGCGAAGATACGCAACCCCGCCGTTTCAAAGCGAAAGCGTACATGTCGGACTACATCAATCCGCGTGACACCTTGAAAGCCGAGGACGAGGAACGCCGCCGACTACGCGATCAGCGCGTGCCGCATTTTCCGGAGCAACCCGAAAAGGATATCCTGCTCTTTCTGCTCGAACATGCCCCCTTGAAGAACTGGCAACGCGATGTGCTCAGCATCATCCGCGACGAGGCGTACTACTTCTATCCCCAGGGGCAGACCAAGATTCTCAACGAAGGCTGGGCGAGCTACTGGCACTCGACCATGATGACGCAAAAGGTGCTCCAACCATCCGAGGTGATCGATTATGCCGATCATCACTCGGGCACGATGGCCACTAGTTCCCGCCGACTCAACCCCTACAAGCTGGGAATCGAACTGTTGCGGGATGTCGAACGCCGTTGGAACATGGGGCAATTTGGATCGGAATGGGAAAACTGCGACGACATGGAGAAGAAGCGAAACTGGGATCGGCAATTGGGTCTTGGCCGCCAAAAGATCTTCGAGGTGCGCAAGATTCATAACGACATCACCTTCATCGACACCTTCCTGACTCCGGAGTTCTGCAAGGAATATCGGCTCTTTTCGTTCAACTATCACGAGCCCGGTTCCAACTACGTCATCGAGAGCCGTGAGTTCCAGAAGATCAAGCAGCGTCTGCTGTTCAGTCTCACCAACTTTGGTAAACCGTGGATCTATGTCATCGATGGCAACTACCACAACCGGGGAGAACTGCTGTTGCGGCATGAGCATAATGGGGTAGATTTGAAAGTAGACGAAGCGCGCGACACACTGACGAACTTGCAGTACGTCTGGTCTCGCCCGGTGCATCTGGAAACCGTTTGCGAGAGCCAACCGACCTTACTCAGCTTCGATGGGTCGGAGCACACCCAGCAGACAATCGGAGGAACCCATGACACTACCCGAAACCCTTCTGCCCAAGCTCGGTGAGTGGCACCCGGCAGGTGTGGGTCGGCATAGCTGGTCGGAGACGCTCCCGGGTGCGGGCTGGACCGTTCAGATCGCGGCGGACAAGAACGATTCGCTCTCCACCCTGGTCTGGGAGCTCGCGCTGGTCCGGACTGCGGAGCCTCCGACAGGGCTGACGCTGAAAACCTGGGCCAGTAGTATTGCTCTACGAACCAGCGGGCTCCTCGAACCGCTGACGGTGCACGAAATCGACGATACGCAGCACGAGGCGATTCTGCGCAGCCAGGCTCCCGCGGTCCGTGGCGAGGCGCTTTCGTACTACGAGGTCCGTCTCAGCGGCCTCAGCAATGCGGTCGTTCGCCGCTACACCGCCAGCAAGACCGAAGGCGGCCGCAACCAGGTGGGTTATGCGCTCACCCATGAGGTGCTGGCCAAATTGGCCGGAGACATCGCCGGCTGATGGTGCGAACTTTGCCACTGTGAGTGCGACGATCACTGCGACGCGCAATCGGGGGAAAGCGACCATCGCCTCTGGTGGGCGTCGCAGCTACACTTCTGGGTGACATGCCCACACCCACGACCCACTTTCGATTGGCTCTGCTCACGATTGCCATCGGTTCGTTCGTCATCCTGGCCGCTCCGCTGGGCGTCGGCAACGACGGCAAAGTCCGCTTCGAGCTTCTGGATCAACTCCTCAGTTCGGGCACACTCGATGCC
>JBGTAO010000646.1:0-14116 GCA_041749835.1 Gemmata sp.
GCTCACAGATACTTCACGCAGAGTACGCCGCCGACAACCAGACACGCACCCAGCACGCGCCCCCAAGTGAGCGACTGTTGCTGCAACCCCATGAGTGCGTAATGATCGAGCAGTAGCGAGCAGAGGAGTTGCCCACCCACAACCAGTGCAATGAATGGGGCGGCCCCCAGCTTCTGCGTCAGCGCGGCCCCGGCGAGCACGATCAGCGCGCCAAGTGGCCCACCGATCCAGTTCCACCACTGGGTTTCACGCAATAGTGTTAGCCCGGGCCACTGCGGTCGGAGCAGGAGCATGGCGATTGAGGCCGTCAGAATTGTACCGCAGATCGAGAAGTATGCGGCGAACTCGGGGCTGCCGATGTTCTGCCGAAACTTACCGTTCGCAGAGGCTTGGAGCGCAATGCAACTGCCGGCTCCTAGCGCCAGCAGTGCGAAGATGTTGGTGTACATACCGTGGTTTTATGGCATGCCACCACGCGGAGCGACGATGTACCGGGAACTTCTTCGCGGCGTGGCTCTGCGTTCGTCCTAATGTGTGTTCGGGGTGCTGCTCGTGACCCGTGCCACCTCGGCACAGTCCTTGTCACCGCGACCGCTGAAGCAAACCACGACTACGTCGTCCTTGGGGCGTGACCCGGCAATGCGCATGGCCTCCACGACCGCATGTGCGGTTTCCAAAGCGGGCAGAATGCCTTCGAGCTGCCCACACAAGTGGAACGCATCCAGCGCTTCCTGATCCGAGACGGAGCAGTAACGCACCCGATGGGCGTCGTGCCAGTAGCTGTGTTCCGGACCGACGCCCGGGTAATCGAGCCCTGCGGAAACGGAATGCACATCGGCAGTCTGCCCGTCGTCGTCTTGCAACACATAGCTGAAGCTACCGTGGAGAACGCCCGGTTGCCCATTGTTGAGCGTGGCGGCATGTTGGCCCGGCTTGGTGTTGCGACCACCCGCTTCGACACCAACCAATTCCACGTTTTCCTCGTCGATGAAGGAGTAGAACATGCCGGCCGCGTTACTTCCCCCGCCGACACAAGCGACGACGACATCGGGCAAGATGCCAAGCATCTCCCGGCACTGCGCTTTCGTTTCGACACCGATCACCGACTGGAAATCACGCACCATCATCGGGAAGGGGTGCGGCCCCACGACGGAACCAATGATGTAGTGCGTGTCTTCAACGGAACTCATCCATTCGCGCATCGCCTCGTTGGTGGCGTCCTTGAGGGTCTTGCTCCCGCTTGTGACGGGGAACACCTCCGTTCCCATGGCTCGCATGCGGAAGACGTTCAATTCCTGCCGGCGAATGTCTTCGCTCCCCATGTAAACGCGGCACGATAGTCCAAAGAGCGCCGCAGCGGTTGCTGTTGCCACACCGTGCATGCCGGCTCCGGTCTCGGCGATCACACGCTTCTTGCCCATCCGTTTCGTGAGCATTGCCTGGCCGATTGCGTTATTGATTTTGTGAGCGCCCGTGTGATTCAAGTCTTCGCGCTTCAGATAGATTCGTGCACCGCCGGCTTCCTCGGTTAATCGCTCAGCGAAATAGAGCCGGCTTGGCCGCCCGACGTATTCGTTGAGCAGGCGGTGGAACTCGGCATGGAACACGGGATCGGTGCGTGCGTCGTGATAGGCTGCGGTCAACTGTTCCAGAGCGAACATCAGCGTTTCAGGCACGAATCGCCCGCCGTAAGCGCCAAAGCGCCCACGAGCATCGGGAACCATCGAGTGTGTCATGGGGGTTGCCGGGTGTGGTGTCGTGGACATAATGTCTCGTTGCTTCCGGAGGAATACTTCTGTTGTGCCAGCGCCGCCCGGGGTATTCAAGAGGATAACCCATCTGGTACAACTGCTAGTATTATGCCATCCGCAAACTGCGACCCATTATTAACGATGCCCGAGTTGCCCGAGGTTGAAACCGTAGCCCGCGATCTGCGCCCACTGCTCACGGGCCGCACCATCCGGACCGTGCGGCAGAGCCAACTGGAGTTGCGTCGTCCGTGGCGTGCCGAATTCAATCGCATGGTGCTGGGGAAGTCGATCCAAAGTGTGACGCGCCGCGGCAAGTGGCTCTTGATCGAACTTGGCCCGAACGGTGTGCTTCGGGTTCATCTGGGAATGACCGGGCAATTCACCGTGATCGTTGCCAATGCACCGCAGCCGGATCACCTGCATCTGGTCTTTGGGCTGGATAACGATCACGAGTTGCGGTTACGCGATCCCCGCCGCTTTGGCTCCGCGGAATACTTTCCCGAGTCGGCGGCGTTGCTGGCACAGATGAACCAGGAGCTTGGCCCGGAACCGTTCGGGATTGACGCGACGTACTTCCGCACCGCCCTGAATGGCACCAACCGCATCTTGAAGGCGATCTTGCTGGATCAGCAGGTTGTCGCGGGCGTCGGGAACATCTATGCAGACGAGTCACTGTTCCGCGCGCGGCTTCACCCGGCTCGTCGCGGCAACAGCCTCACGGCAAACGAGTGCGATCGGCTCCGGCTTGCGATCGAATCGGTGATCGGGAAAGCCATCGCGAGCCGAGGTTCGACCATACGCGATTACATTGGCGGCTCGGGGCTCCGAGGCGACTTCCAAAACGAGCTTGCCGTTTATGGCCGCGATGGTGAGCCTTGCCCGGTCTGTGAGAAGCTTATTGTGTGTGTTCGCCTGGCCGGTCGTGCCAGCCATCACTGCCCGAATTGCCAACCTGATGGTCCCCCGCTAACCCCGAAGACGCCAAAGCCGACCCTGCGAAAGTCGCGGTAGTCCCGGGCGCGACCTGAGCACTTGGTGGTGAATCCTCTATGTCGTATCGCGCGTTCAAGAAGCTGTTGGGCGAAACCAGCCTGGAGCGCAAGTGCCGCTGGCTCCTCGGGGCCGGTGTGCTGCTGCTGATGACCGCAAGCTTCTGGGCTCACGCTCAACAGACCGAAGTGCTTGCCTACGAACAACTGGCGACCACCGGTCGAGCGCTGCTATCGCCGATTGTGGCCCGATTGCATGTCAAAGGCGACCAACTGAAAGCGGTCGATGAGTTCCAGAAACTCACGGAGACGCACTGGCCCGCCACGTTGAAAGGTTATCAGTCCCGGCTCATCAAACCGGGAGCCAAAGAGCTGGATTATCAGGCCACGAGCGACGACTTGAACGTGCTTCACAAGATCCAATCCGATACCACGAAGAATGAGGAATCGCGGCACGTACCCAAGGAAAACGCCTTCTACTACTACGGTGCTATTCGCGCGGGTGCCTCCTGCATTGCGTGTCATAGCGATGCCACCAAGATGGGTGGCGAAGACAAAGTGATTACCAATCTGAAGCCGGACGACCTGATGGCACTGGTACGGATTCGGCTTTCCACGCAATCCATCGAGGAAGGCGTGCACACGAACCGGGCACTGTTGATCTCGTTTGCGATCGGGACATCGCTGTTGATCATCGCCGGCAGTTACCTCATCATTCGCTATGTCATTGTCAAGCCGGTCAAGCACCTCAAGGAAGTATCGGAAGCGATTGCCGCGGGCGAGCTGAACATCCGCAGCGAGATTCAAACGGGCGACGAGTTCGAAGATCTCTCGCACGCGTTCAATCGGATGCTCCGGAACCTGACCAATATCCAGGATCGCAACAAGAAGCTGATCGCCGATCTTGATCGCAAAGTCGATGAACTGGCTCGCGTGAACATGGCCTTATTCGAGAGTAATCGCCTCAAGAGCGAGTTCCTTTCCACCATGAGCCACGAGTTACGGACACCGCTGAACAGCATCATTGGTTTCTCGGAAGCGCTGATCACCGCCGAGAACCTCAGCGATAAGCAACACCGCTACTCCGGGCACATCATGACGAGCGGGCAACGCTTGCTCGCACTCATCAACGATATCCTGGATCTGGCGAAGCTCGAAGCGGGCAAGATGAGGCTGCATCCGGAAACGCTCAACCCCGCTACGGTGTGCGAACACGCCGTGGCCATCTTCCGCCCGCAAGCCGACAAGAAGAACATCGATCTGAAGGTGATCGCCGACGCGAACGGGCCTCAGGTTCGCCAGGACCCCGGGAAACTGCATCAGATCCTCACGAACCTGTTATCCAATGCCGTGAAGTTCACGCCCGAAGGTGGCCGCGTGACCATCCGCGCCGCCTGCGATGGAAACGAACTCGTCTTTTCGGTCTCGGATTCCGGCGTCGGAATCGCACCAGAAGAGCAAGACCTGATCTTCGAGAAGTTCCGCCAGGCTGCGAATCCCATGACGCGCGAACAGGGTGGAACCGGCCTTGGGCTTTCGATCGTGCGAGAACTCACGAAACTCCTCAATGGCGATGTCACATTGCAAAGCGAGTTGGGCCGTGGGAGCACCTTCACCGTTCGCGTGGCCGCTCGGCTTGCCGATGAGCCGCTCGCCGAATTCGAGCTCTCCGATGAACTAACCGATGCCGCCGCTGCACCAGTGCCGATGTTGCCAGGATCGTAATTGGCGAATACGCCGCAGTGAGGTGGATAATGCCCTTCGATACGAACTACGACAAAGAAGAACCCACCCGGGCGGAAGTCGATGCGTGGGCCGGTGCCGCGGTTCTGGAATTCGGTGCCACGTGGTGCGGGTATTGCCAGGGCGCGCAATCGATCATTGCTTCAGCACTGGCAGAGTTCCCCGAGGTGAAGCACCTGAAAGTAGGCGACGGGAAAGGGAAGCCGCTCGGGCGCTCGTACACGGTGAAGTTGTGGCCGACACTGGTGTTCTTGAAAGACGGACGGGAAGTCGCACGGGTTGTTCGCCCCGATCAGGCCGACGAGATTCGCAAAGGCCTTCTGGCCATCACAGGTTGATCGTTACACCGCTGGAATGGTCACGGCTGCGGCATCGCCCACTACAGTTGTCCAGGTGCGAACCCGCCACTGCGTGACAATCCCATTTTGAACGTATGGATCGTTCGCTGCGAATGCTTCAGCGGCAGCGGGGGAATCGCCCGTGAAGAGCAAGATCGCCCCATCCACGGGATCGGCCAACGCACCACCCAATACCAACTCGCCACGGGAATGGGCCGCACGGGCCAACGCGAGGTGCTCAGAGCGGAACGCCATTCGGCGTTCCGCGTAATCCGGGACCACATCGTAGATCAACAGGTAATGCACGGTTGGTTCCGCACCACGCTCAATCAAACCAGGTTGGACAGCGGCCCGGCTGCGCAGTACGACGGATTGCCGAACTGCTCGATGTGATGGCCGAAGCCGTGAGCCAGCGACAGAAGCAATCGGTTGTGTGGCGCTTTCTTGTACTTGAGCGATCGACCCATCTTGAAGTCGAGCCCACCGCCGATCAACACAAACGGGATGTTGTCCATGGTGTGCGAGTTGCCTTGGCCGAGTTCATTGGTCCAGACAATGAGCGTGTTATCGAGGAGGTTGCCGTTGCCACCAGGTTCCGGCGTCTCGGCCAGTCGCTTCGTCAGATACGCGATCTGCTCGCAGAACCATTTGTTGATCTTGATGAGCTTCTCCTGAGCTTTCTCGTTGCTGTCCGGCTCGTGGCTCAACTCGTGGTGCCCTTCGTTCACACCCAGCCACTTCATGCGTGCCATGCCCACAGAATTGGTAAACTGGAGCGAAGCCACGCGGTTGAAGTCGGCGGCAAAGCCGTTCACCAGGAGGTCGATCTGGGCCTTGGTGATCTTGGGAATGTTGTCGTTGTCGCGGCGTACTCCGGGCTCCAGTGCGGGAACCGGATGCCCGACGGCGGCCTTGGCCTCTTTGAGTTCCTTCTCCATTTCGCGCACAAACGTGGCATGCTCATCGAGCAGCTTCTTGTCCGCGGCGCTCACAGCCCCGCCCACACGTTTGAGGTCTTCACCGAGTTCATCGAGCACACTGGCGAGAGCTTCGCGGTCCTTGGCCCGGCCATACAGCTTGTTGAACATCTGGTACGGGTCATCGATCGGCGTGATGGGCTTATTCGCCCCAGAATAGCTCCAGCGTGTCCAGGTATCGGCACGGTCCGGCACCATGACGCCGAATTCGAGCGAGCCGAAGCGGGTCTTGGTGGCGGGGTCTTTCTGCAAGACGTTGCGGATCTCCTGATCGATCGAGATTCCCTTGGCCCAGCCAGCGGGTGTGTCCGAGCCGCCTTGCACGTTGCCGGGGTAAAGCTCGATCCCCGTGAGCAAGCAACCGATCCCGCGCATGTGGCCATCGCCATCGCCACGGATGCGGTCACTCACACCGTGCAGTGTGAGGACTTGATCCTTGAACGGTTCCAGCGGGCTCAAGATCTCTTTCAGTGTGAACTTCGCACCCTCTTCGCTCGGCCAGAACGCCTTGGGCACGGTGCCATTCGGACTGAAGATGAAGATGATTCGCTGCTTGCGTTTCTGTTGATTGGCGAATCCCAGGCTGGGTAGGTTCAGCACGAACGGCATGGCTGCAGCGCTCACGCCAAGGTCGCGGACAAATTCGCGTCGGGTACGGGGCATGGGCTCTCCAGTTGGCCAGGCGATCCTGTCAGGCGTGGGAGCCCGCCGTAAGCGGCGGGCCATTGGTTTGGTGGGCTAGTTGGGCGGCTTGAGCGCTGCAATCACAGCAGCATCAACTACAAGTCTACGGATATTGTAACCGTTTTCCGAGAACGATTTTAGCAAACGCTCGGGCCGATCAATCCCATACGCCATCACGGGTTGCTTGGCGTAATGTTGGAATAATCGCTCAGTGAACGCCGCGTGAACTTCGGGGCTTGTGGCAAGGAACTTGGCAAGCTCGCGGCCACTGGCGAACTGGGCCACCTCGCCGGCGCGGGTCTCATAGCGACCCGAGGCGTCGATCGGCTTACTGTTCTCCTTCTCACGATATCGACCAACCGCATCGAAGTTTTCCAGTGCGAATCCGAGCGGGTTCATGACTGTGTGGCACCCGGCACACGCCATGGGTTTGGTTTGCAGGGTCACACGATCCCGGGTGGTGAGATTCGGGTGCAGTTCTGCCGGTAGCGGTGTGAACGCTTCTTGCGGCGGGCGAATGGTGACTCCCAGAAGGCCCCGAGCCGTGAACACACCGCGATGGATGGGCGAGCTTTCGGCGTTGTAAGCCAGCGCCGAGAGGATGTAAGGGTGGGTGAGCACGCCCGCGCGCCGTTCCGGCTCAAAGGCGACTTTCGTAAACCCCACCTCCAGGGGAATCGCGAGCCCGAACACCTTCGCCGTGTGAACGGGCGTATCTGCAGGCAAGGTGATGCCGTAGAAGTTCGCCAGCCGTGTATTCACGTACAGATCGTCGGCCAGCAGCAACTGCCGCAGATCGGCATTCGGTCCGCTCACCATCTCGTCCAGGAACAGTTCTAACGACGTTCGCAGGTCGGCCGCCAAGGCCGGATCAAAGCCCGGGAACTTCTCGGCATCCTTCGAGAGATCGGGATTCTGATCGACTTTCAACCACGTCAGAAGGAACTCACGGAGCTTGGCCTGAGCACGCGGATTGGCGAGCATGCGGGTCGCCTGTCGGGTCAACTCCTCGGGGTTGGAGAGCTTTCCCGCATTGGCGGCGGCCAGGAGTTCGGTATCGGGAAGGGAATCCCAGAGGGCGATCGCCAGCCGTGCGGCAATGGCTTGCTCTGCCGAAAGCCCGGGCGAATCTGGGTAGAGAAACCGTGGCGACTTCAGTGTCAGCAGCACGACGCGCTTCACCGCCATGTTTGGCTCGGCACCCTCAAACTGCCGATCGATGTAGAATCGCTTCTCGTCATCGCTCAGTGAGCGGCGGAAGGCCCGTTCGGTAAACTTGCGGCAGAACTCCTTGAGTTTGGAATCGCGGTCTTTTGCGCCATCGGCTGCGCCGGCCAACTCGGGTAACCGGGAGATCACGTAATTCGCGGCTTCGATCGCGCCATCGGTCGTCGCGGCTTCCCATTCGCGGGTCACGGCGGTACCTCGTTCCCACCCAAGGCTGCGATCATCGGGTGGGAAAGGCGCTTCCACCACGCACACTTCGGGCATGTTCACAGGTGACAAGTGACGAGCCGGGATCACCTCATCGACCCGGTGAGGCCGCTTCCATAAGAGCGCGATCGAAGCCGGTTTCGGTGGCAGAATGGACATTTTCTTGGAGTCGTCCACGCCCTGCTTGGCCTTTGAGAACTCAAGCTTGATCGGGTACGCGCGACCGGCGAGCAGGTAGACACTGCCGCGGAATTCCGTCCCGGAACCCGATTTCACCCAGGCGTCGATGAGTGCCGTGCGGTTGTCGTTCACCCAGAGTCGCAATGCATGATCCGTATGCACGACGAACTCGTAGAGGCCCGTTTCCGGTGCCAGTACGGAGCCTTCCCAGCGGATCGAAAACTGATGTGGATCGAACCGTTGCTTCAGTTCCTGGTCCGCTTCGGGTGGGTGCCGGCGGAAATCGAACTGCACATCGGGGTCGATCCGATCGATCAACCGCTTGTTGCCATCAAAGCCCCGCGAATTGAAGTACTGGCCGCGAAGCCCTTGCCGATCGTCGAGCTTGGGCGATCCGCGATAGCTCGCCACGATATCCGCGATGGAGTTGCGGTACTGCTTCACGGTGAGGCGCGAAAGCTCGATCCGCGGCGGCTTGATGCGAGCCTGCGCGGCGGGCGAGTAAAAGGCGTCCGCGATGTACAGGGCGACCTTCTTTGATTCGGTGGCATCGAGCTTGTCGGGGTCATCTTCGGGCATGGTGTGGTCGATTACGGTGGCAAGCTGCGGCACCGATTTGTCCCCGAGCAGCGGGGCCGGAGCTTTCTTGGTCCCTTCACCCGTCGCGCCGTGGCAGCGAACACAATGTTGCTTGTAGAGTTGCTCGCCAGTGATCTCGTCGGCACGGATCGCCGCTGTGGGCACCAGGAGCAGAAAAGCCGTAATTGTGAGTCGCGGTAACAGATTCATGCGAGGTGCTATCCGGCGGGGTGGAAATCCAGCACTGTTATTATAGTCTCTGGTTCTTTCACGGGCAGGTCAAGTTCCGCGTTGGTGTGACAACTTCCGGATATGAGGTGCGATCCCGGCCGCGACGCCTCGTATAACAACGGCACGATCTCCGCAATCGAGGCCGGCGCATGGTTCCCCCAATTCGCGTTCTCGCCGATTTACCGGTTTCGCCAACTGTGCTGGAATTACTGACTGATCGGGTTGAACTCGTACCGTGGGATGCGCCGGGGCCGATCAAGGCAATCTACACCTACGGTCACCCGCCAGTTTCGGGCCCACTGCTCGATCGCTTTCCGGACATTCGCGTTATCAGCAACTTTGGTGTGGGTGTCGATCACATCGACTTAACAGCGGCGACAGAGCGAGGTATTCCCGTCGGGAATACGCCGGGAATTCTGGATGGCGCAACAGCCGACCTGGCATTCGCGCTATTGTTGGCAGCCGGGCGGCGGGTGGTGGAAGGCGATCGCTACGCCCGGAGCCCCGAATTCACCCGCTACGATCCGTCGTTACTGCTGGGCCGCGAGATCCACGGCCGCACGCTCGGCATCCTTGGGATGGGCCGCATCGGTCGACAAGTTGCACAACGCGGCCGCGGTTTCGGCATGACGGTGCTTTACCACAACCGCAACCGGAATGATGAAGCCGAGATTGCTATTGGAGCCCGTTACACGACCCGTGACGAGTTGCTGGCGAATTCCGACTACATCGTTCTCACCCTGCCACTGACCCCCGAAACCCGCGGACTCATTGGGCGCGCGGAACTCGCGCTGATGAAGCCGACCGCCACACTGATTAACGTTGCACGAGGAGCGGTACTGGATACGGATGCCCTGACGGAGGCGCTTCAGGCCAAGAAGCTGCACGCGGCCGCGGTGGACGTGACCGATCCGGAGCCGCTGCCCCGTGATCACCCGTTATTGAGGTTGGACAACGTCATCATCACACCTCATTTGGGTAGCGCGACCGAGGAGACCCGTCGCCGTATGGCCGAGGTCTCGGTTGAGAACCTGCTGGCCGGGTTAGCAGGGAAATCGCTTCCGTTCCGAGTCGTCTAACTGTTGGGGATTGCCGAATATCTGGTCGTGTCTTGCGAATAGCAGGTAGTTTCGCACCCCCACACATCTCACCCTTTAGGAGTACGCGTATGTTCCGATGGCTTTGCTTCTCTGTGACGACAGTTGCGCTTCTGGCACCGGCGAGTCTCCAGGCAGCAGATAACCCGAAAGACATTCTCGCCCGTGCGGTCAAAGCTCACGGCGGCGAGGAGTACCTGACGAAGATGCTCGCGGCGCAATCGACCGAGAAGGGCAAGATGGATATCCCGGGTGTGGGGGAAATCGAGTTCACCAGCGAAACATCCTACATGCTTCCCAACCAGTTCAAGAACGTGATCGAGTTCGAAGTGATGAATCAAAAACTCAAGGTGTTGAGCATGCTCAACAAAGACAAAATCACGGTCTTGACAACCGTCGCGGGCCAGGAGATCGACTCTAGCGATAGCGTGAAGGAGGCGTTCCAGCACGTTCCGCACATCTTGAAGGTGAGCCAGCTTGCACCGCTTTTGAAAGAGAAGGGCTACTCGTTCGAGTTGATCGGTGAAGAAAAGGTCGATGGCAAACCGGCGCTTGGTGTGCGGGTCTCGGCCAAGGGCCAGAAGGATGTGAACCTCTACTTCGACAAAGAAAGCGCACTGATGGTGCGAATGGATTACCGCTCGGTCGATCCCATGAGTAACGCCGAAGTGAGCGAAGAACGCATCATGACCGACTACAAGAAGAACAAAGATGGTATCCCGATCGCCCGGAAGATGCTGGTGAAGCACGATGGCAAGAAGTTCATGGAAGCGGAAGTGATCGAGATGACTTATCTGGAGAAGTTGCCCGAAAGCGAATTCCAGAAGTGATTGTGGCCACACAACCGAACAGCGAGCGAGGAAGCGAGTGGCTTCCCCGCTCGTGGCGTTTTCAAGCTCCCGGGTGCTTCCACGGTTCGCGGTAGGGGCGGCGCAGCAGCTTGTTGGCTTCCACATCGCCGACCACTTGCTGCGTCGTCGTGTCCCACGTGAGTTTGCGGCCCAGTTGCAGTGCCAGGTTCGCAAGCACGCAACTCGCGGTCGAGATGTGCCCTTCTTCGATGTCCGCCACGGGTTTCGCGCCATTCTGCCGGGCCTTCAAAAAGTCCTGCCAGTGCGCGCGAATGGCCGAGGCCACGTGCCGCTCCAGATCCTTTTCCGTCTTGTCTTCTGGGAACTTCTCGTACTCGAAGAGCGCGCTCCCGGTGAGCGTGGGCTTGGGTGCGCCTTGCGGTGTAAACGCATACTTGTGGACATCCGCCTTGAGTGTTCCTTTGTCGCCGTAGAACGTCGCACCCCAGGGGAACTCGGGATCGACCGCCTGGCCCCAGGTCCGGTGCTGCCAGTTCACTTGCAGATCGCCGAAGTCGAACGTGGCCGATTGCGTATCGGGGATGTTCGCCTTGCTGGCCTTGTCGATGAGAATGCCACCGGCGGAACTGATGCGCTGGGGCCAACCCAGCCCGAGCATCCACCGCACCATGTCGAGCATGTGGATGCACATATCGCCCAGGATTCCGTTACCGTACTCGGTGAAGGCCCGCCAACTGCGCGGATGAACGAGCTTGTTGTACGGTCGCATCGGGGCGGGGCCGGTCCACATCTCGTAATCGAGATTCGGCGGTGCTTTGCCATCGGGTGGGTTCTCGCGTGTGCGCATGTGGTAGTAGCAGTAGATCTCGACGTGGCCAATCTTGCCCAGTTTCCCTTCCTTGATGACACGGTCGCGGGCCTCGACGAGGTGCGGTGTGCTCCGGCGCTGGGTGCCCACTTGCACGGTCTTTTTGTGCTTGCGGGCGGTTTGCACCATCGCTTGCCCCTCCGCCACATCCAAGCTGATCGGCTTTTGAACCCAAACATCGGCACCCGCTTCCACGGCGGCGATCATCGGTAACGCATGCCAGTGATCGGGCGTATCGACGAGCACCACATCGACATCTTTCTCCTTCAGGAGTTCCCGGTAGTCACCGTAGGTGCGTGGCTTCTTTTTGGAGCGCTGCCGGGCGGCGACTTGCTCGGCCGCATCGGCAACCATGATCTGATCGACATCACAGAGCGAGACCACCTCGACCGGTGCAACCTGGAGCAGGCGGAACAGGTCGATCTTGCCGTACCACCCGGAGCCAATCAGCGCCACCCGCAGCGGCTTATCGGCCTGGCTGGCGTGAGCGGCGGGAAAGGAAGAGGCCACCAGCCCCGCGCTGGCCTGAGAGAGGAAACTGCGACGATCCATGATGAGATTATCCTGTTGGTTGGGAGAGCAGGTTCACTTGGCCGCCACACCGGAAACACGCATCGGCATGGCATACAGGCCCGTGCTCGCGGTGATGAACAGGGTCTTCCGATCCTTGCCACCGAAGCAGACATTGGCCGTCCACGGTTCGGGGACCTCAATCTGTGCAATCTTCTTGCCAGCCGGACTGAAAACCATCACACCTTTCCCGGTGAGGTAGATGTTCCCCTCCGCGTCGATGGTCATGCCATCGGAGCCCTGGGCGCAGAACTCCTTGCGGTTCTTGAGCGTACCATCGGGTTGGATGTCGTACTGGTAGGTTTTCGCAGCACCGATGTCGGCGACGTAGAGCGTCTTGCCATCCGGAGTGCCAATGATGCCGTTGGGTTGTTTGTAGTCGCCATCTACACGGCTCAGTTTCCCTTCGGATGAGAGGAAGTAGACGGCTTGTTTGTCTTGCTCTTGCGGCCCGCACTTCCAGTACGGTCGCTTGTAGAGTGGGTCGGTGAAGTACGCCCCGCCATCGGGCCGCACCCAGATATCGTTGGGGCCGTTGAGCAACTTGCCCCCGTGATCTTTCACGACCACGGTCTTCTCTTTGGTCTTCAGGTTGATCTTCCACAGCTCATTCTTCTCGTCGGCACAGGCCCACAGCGTACCATCCTTGTCGATGTAGAGGCCGTTCGAGCGGCCACACGGTTCCAGGAACGTCGTCAACTTTCCGTCGGTACTCCACTTCAGGATGCGATCGGTCGGTTGATCGGTGAAGTAGACGTTCCCGTCCGCATCGGCGATGGGGCCTTCAGTAAACTTGAATCCACCCGAGAGCTTTTCGAGCTTGGCACCTCTGGCAATGGGGCTACCATCTTGAGCGGCAACCACGCCGCTTCCGAGCGCGAGCAGCGCGAACCCGAGTAACTGTTTCATGGAGAGTTCCAGTCAGGTCAGGGGAAGACTGCCTGCGATTGTTTCACCTGCGGGCCACGGGGTCAAACCTTTGCTTTCAGCGAACGCTCCGTGCGATAATGCGGTACCCCGACGGAGACCCCGCCATGAGGCTTGTCTTGAGTCTGCTGCTACTGGCCACGTCCCTGCTCCCGATGGCGACTGCAGCCGAGCCAGAACTGCCATACCGTGTCGGTGTCGCCAAGATTGACATCACGCCGGAACACCCGATTCGCCTCAACGGTTTTGGTGGCCGCCGAGCCGAATCGGAGGGTGTGTACCAGAAGCTGATGGCGCGAGCGCTGGCGATCGAGGACACGACTGGAATACCAGTCGTGCTTCTGACAGTCGATGTCCTGGGTATTCCCGCCGATCTCTACGAGCAACTCGCGCGGCGACTGGAAAAGAAGATCGGGATAAAAAAGGAACGACTGGCGGTCACGGCCACGCATACGCACACCGGGCCGATGCTCAGCGGCGCGAACGCCACGTTGTTCGGAGTGCCAATTCCACCGGAACACCTCGCCAATATCGACAAGTACACGCCGTTATTCCTTGACAAGCTTGAAGCGGTGGCGCTCAAAGCTCTCCAGGAGATGAAGCCGGCGAAGCTCGAATGGGGCATCGGCTCGGTCGGTTTTGCCCGCAACCGTCGCACGGCCAACGGGCCAACCGATCACGATCTTCCGGTCCTGTTCGTCAAGGACGCACGCGGTGCGGTACGCGCGGTCTACCTCAACTACGCCTGCCATTGCGTCACGCTTTCGCACAACAAGTTGGGTGGCGATTGGGCTGGCTACGCCGCGGCCGCGATCGAAGACACGTTCACCGATACGATCGCATTGGTGGCGATTGGCGCAGGTGCGGATCAGAACCCGAGTTCCGGTGTCACTGGAGAGAAGCTTGATGTCGCACAGGAGCAAGGCCGCGAAATCG
>JBGTAO010000647.1:0-3452 GCA_041749835.1 Gemmata sp.
GGCGCAGTTCGCCCGGCATCACTCGCTCCTGATTCCACTCGAATGGTGTGATTATAGGTAGTCACACCCCGAGCCCGTGGAAAACCTGCGGCGAATGGCTTTCCCACAGTTGACCGCGACATCAGGTCGAGCGTCGAGACAGCGTGGCTTCATTTATCCAGGGAGGCAAAGCGTTCGTTCGCATCGAAGCGACTGGCAAAGGTGCGATCACGGAGATAGTTGGCGCGAGTGTGGCGGGTGGTTGGCTTCCCGGTGATGGCAACGAGCATTTCGTCGGGGTGAAGTTCACTGGCAAGTTGGGCATCGTGATCGCCGAGGATGGCCCGCCAACCCACTCGCGATGCATGACCCGGTACCCCGAAGGCTTGCAACACCGCGGCGTTATTGACAATGGCTTCCCAGTTATTCGGGTAGAGCTTGATGAGTTGGCTAAGATCTTGCCAGAATGTCCAGACCTGTAACCCATAACCGCGCAAGAGCGAAACTGCCTGGGGTAACAGATCGAGCGAGCCGAGTTGGGCCGCCTCATCGAGCAGGAACAGCGTGCGTTGTTTCGGTAAGCGGGCCCGCCGCATGACCACTGTTAGCAACGTGACCACCCAGAGCCGCAATAATCCCCGATGGCTGAGAAGTTTCTCGGGTGGCAGCACGAGGTAGATCGTAATCGGCTTGCTGTTCAACAGATCATTGAGATCGAATGTCGATTTCTCCAGGCTGCGCGCCACGCAACTGCTCCCCAGGCACTTCACAAACGTGGTGGCCGTTGTGCGAATGCAAGGGCGTGTCTTGTCGGCGGGAGCCGCCAGGTAGGCCACGAACTCGTCCTGTGCCAGGAGTGACATCGACTTTTTGCGTGTGTCCAGCGCCACTGCCAGAGTGTAATCGAGGTCGTCGTTATAGAGCAGTTCTCGCAAGGAACAGAGATTGCGCTTCTCTGGCGGAAAGGACGTTGCCACATCGGCGATCAAACCCGCGACGAGCCCGCGGCCCGTGTCTTCCCAGTAGCGATCGGTACTGAACTCGTGCCCGACCGCCAGTTGTGCCGCCAGCATCTCGGCATCCGATTCTGGATCGGAGCTGGGGATTTTGAACAGATCGAACGGATTGAGTTTGTCCGCTTTGTCGTGGTGGGTCACGAGCCCGAAGGGATCGAGCACGACCACCTGCTGACCCAGCGCCCGGCGATACCGAGCCGTGACCTGATAGTTCTCGCCCTTGATGTCGGTCACGATGATCGAGCCGGGATAGCTCAGCAAGGTGGGAATGATGACGCCCACGCCTTTACCAGCGCCCGTGGGAGCCACGGTCATTAAATGGCCATCGCCATCGTATGTGAGGGGCGTGCGTGGAGACTTGCGGCCGCCTGTCGATTTGAAGCCAAGCGTCGGTACATGCTCGGTGCCCGACCAACCCAGGAACACATTCTTGCCTTCCTCGCGTTTGGCCTGAGTGACGCGCTTCCTTGGTCGCGGCCGAGCGGGTCGCCCGGCCGCACGCGCGTTGGCGGTATCATCTGCCGCATCGAACATGGGGTGCTCCTGCAAGAGTGAGAGCTCTGTGGCTGTGCAAACAGGCGCAAACCGTGGGCGGCGGGCGATGGGCTTATCCATTGTACCCGACACAACTGGCCAGAGGTGAGTTCGCGAAGTGATCGGGGAACAGCAGAAATAGCACCGCCCGGCGCTGAAGGCCGGGCGGATCTGAAACTCAGGTGAGGCGATTGGCTTACTTGTGCTTATCGTGGCACTCTTTGCAATTGAAGCTCATCGCTTTGGTGAACGCCTTGGCGTCCTTGGCCTCGGTGGCCTTGAGGATGGCGGCGGTGTTATCGCCAAACTTCTTCGTCAGGGCTTCCCACGATTTCGCGGCACCCTTTGGTGGGGTTGCTTTGGCCAGGTCCTTGGCGTGTTCGTTCCATTCCTTGGCCATTTTCTGAGCGTCTTCCCACTTGGCACCCTTCACGGCTGCAGGCAGCGTCATTTTGAAGCCACCCTTCCCGAAGCTCTTCTGCATAATCGTGCTGACATCAGGATCTGCCGCGTTCGGAGCCGAGTTGGCCACACCGTAGCTGAACGCAATCGTGAATACGCCGAGGGCGGCACACAGGCTCGCCCGGATCAACTTCCGCACCATCGAGGAACTCCCCATAGACAAATCGTCTGTTCGTGGACGAGTGACCATCACCCGCCCGACGACAGACTGTACCAAGCTCCACAGCCGTTGCGTATGAAAATCGCATTCTTGAAGCCGTCTTTGTCGTTGGAGACGGTCATCGGAACCGGATTATTCACACACCGCGAGATTTTGCCAGTGCGCACGCTTGCCATGGGCCTGGTTCATTTACGCGATGCCAGATCCTCGATGAACTGTCCAGACAGTCTTGCGAGAAAATGCGGTGGTAGCAGTTGACCACACTCCCCTTTCTGCCTCACTTCCCGCGCCGTATCTTCACTTGAGCCTGCCTTTGGTCCCGACCACGTGACCCCACCTTCTGGGTCAGCCGCGGCGGGGGGAACGATTCTGAGTCCCGCGCCGATCTTCCGGCGACCCGGCGGGACCACAACCACCATCTCAATCGGGTACGTTTCAACATGACCGCCTGGCATCGTAACGAGTACATCCTCAAAGGCCTGTTCCTGGGGCTTTGGGTCTTCTATGCTCTGCAAGTCCCGGCCGATCGCACTGCCGCCTGGATCGATATTCTCTGGGTTGTGGGGTGGGTGTGCGCGGGCTTACTGCTGGCGTTTCTCGTGGGAGCAGCGGTGCAGATGTCGCGGGGGTTACGACCCTGGCACAACTGGTTTGGCTTCCCACTTGTCGTGTTGTTGGAAAGCCCCAAGTACATTTACGCTGGCATACTGGGTGGGCTCGTGGTCGGAGTTCTCTCGGGAACGGCGGGGGCCGAACCGTGGGCCGGGAAACTGGCGGGCTACTTTGGCCTCACCTTTGCCGACATCAAACACGCCACAACCGATGCACTTCCCAAGGATGATCCGGCACGAGGCACGCTCCCCGGCGACTGGCTTCTGTACTGCATGGTCCTGGGAGTCGTGGCCGGGTTGGTGATGTATCAGTTCCGCAAGGTGGACGATAACCGCTGGCGCTTCTGGGGCGGCTTCTTCGCCACGGGGCTTATGGTCTACTTCGCTGGCAACTATGTCTCGCTCATGCCCGGCTTCAAGGAACCCGATGCCCGGTTCAACCTGGGCGTGTACATCTTGATGGGCCTGCCGTTCTTTTACCTGCTGACGTTCTCGGGCGATGCGGAAGAATCGGAAGCCGATGTGATGGCGTGGTGCGGGATGCTGGGTGTGGGGCTCCAACTCATGAACCTCACTGGAGCGGTGTTCGGTTCCGGCGGGTTGGCCGCGTACCTGATACCCATGCTGCTCTACTACGTCTACATCACGCGGTTCCTGTACTCGAGGCGAGTCTACAAGAACGTGTTGCGC
>JBGTAO010000648.1:0-8945 GCA_041749835.1 Gemmata sp.
CAACCGTTGCACACGCTACACATCGAGTGCCCGCTGGGAGCCATCCCCGAGGCGATTCGCATCGATATTACCAACCTGACACTTGGCCGCCCGATCCATGTGAATGACTTGTCGCTGCCGGAAGGCGTGCGGGTTCTGGAATCGGCTGAGTCCGTGGTGGTCCAGCTCAAGTTGCCGGGTGCGGAGCCGGTGGTGACCCCGGCCGTTGCGGAAGGCGGAACCGGCCCCGAAGTGATCAAGAAGGAAAAGAAGGTCGAGGACGACGAATAAACTGGCCCGAGGCTTCTGGAACCAGGAACCACACTGTCGCGGTGAGCCCGAACCGCAAGCCAGAGAGCTGGTGTCCGTGCTGGCGGTGTGAGGCTCCTGCACCCCGAGACCTGAACCCCGGCCCGTGCCATGAAAGTCATCGTTGGTCTTGGCAATCCCGGCCTGAAGTACGTGGGTACTCGCCATAACATCGGGTTCGATGTGGTCGATTATCTGGCGGCCGGGCCAGCGTGCTCACCGTTTCGGGAGAAGTTCGAGGCCTTCGTCGCAGAGTTAAAAGAAGGCGACGAAACCGTACTGCTGATGAAACCGCTCACGTTCATGAACCTGAGCGGCCGGGCCGTGCGAGCCGTGCTCGACTTCTACAAACTGAAGCCCGAGGATGTGTTGATCGTCTGCGACGATTTCAACCTGCCTCTGGGTAAGCTGCGAATCCGGACCAAAGGGAGTCATGGCGGGCAGAACGGGCTGCGGAACATTCAGGAGCAACTCGGCACTGATGCCTACACTCGGCTGAGAATCGGTGTCGGTCAGCCGACCCATGGCGATGCCGTGGATCATGTGCTCTCGAAGTTCAAGCCGGGTGAACGCAAAGCGGTTGAGGATGCGATCGCCACCGCGGCCCAGGCCACCGTGACGTGGCTTCGCCAAGGAGCGGAAAGCGCCATGAACCGCTTTAACGGGGGCGATGAACCGAAAGCCGGCAAGGCGAAGACTGCCAAAGAGAAAAGCACCGGGCCGAAGGCAGCGCAGTCGAACGCGGACGCCAAAGTCCCCGGCAGCAACGAGACAAACCCAGCCGGCTGAACGCTGGCTCCCGAGAACGTGACCCGGTAACGCAGTTGTGATGCTGAAGTGAACGAGGTTGCTCCCCACACCGCGTGCGTGTGGGGTCGCCCGCTGTGCCGGGCCGATCCACGGTAACCATTCCCGAGGTTGATATGTCGGTTGTGACCTACGAAACGATGTTCTTGCTCGACGCCAACAAGGTGTCTACCGACGCCGATGGCACAAAGCAGCAGATTCACCACGTCCTGGAACGCCACGGTGCCACGCTGATCGTGAGCCGACCCTGGGACTACAACCACAAGCTCGCGTACCCGATTGGCAAGCAAAAGAAGGGTGCTTTCCACATCATCTATTACACGATGGAAAGCACCAACCAGCGAGATCTCGAACGCGACTTCGCACTCCAGGAGGGGCTGATCCTCCGACAACTCACCCTCAAGCTCGTACCCAAGTGGCAAGAAGCGATGCTGACCATAGCCCGCGACGACGCCAGCAACGGCTTCGCCCTGCGGGGGATGCAAGATGAAGCCACCGTGCAAACCGACCCGGCCGCGATTGGCATGGAACCGGTGCCATTCAACGAGGATGGTGCAGCCGCACCGGCTGGTGCTGGCCGAGAAGGAGCACCGCCCCGGCGAGGAGGCCGCCGCGATATGGTCGATAAGCCCGAGTGATTCCCTCAGGCGGGCCGCGTGCTACCGACCTTGCACGACAGAGTTCGGATGGTTTAACTTCTATATCGGATTTCCGTCCCAAAACCAGTTCCCTTTGCCGTAACTTACCTTCTTGTGGGGACGGGTCCGAGTGGAGGTCGCACCATGGCGACATTGAACAAAGTTATGCTGATTGGCCGGTTGACAGCAAACCCCGACGAACCGCGCTCGATGCCCAGTGGCGGGCAGGTCATTCGATTCCGCTTCGCAGTGGGTCGGAGCCGCAAGAACGCCACCACCGGGAACTGGGAGCCCGACCCGAACCAGCTCTACATCGATTGCGAGGCCTTTAGCCGGCCCGACTCGAAACGCGATCTGGTCAGCCTCATCAAGCAGTACGCCAAGCAAGGCGACCAGATGTTCATCGAGGGCCGGTTGCAACTGGACGAGTGGACCGACAAGACGACTCAGCAAAAGCGATCGAAACACAAGATCGTTGTGGATGGTGTCGAGTTCCTCAGCGGTCGAAGTGGTGATGGTGGTGAAAGTGGCGGTGGTATGGGGGGTGGACGAAGTGCAGGTGACGGGCGTCCGCAAGGAGGCCGGCCAGCACCAACTCCGCAGCCCGATGATGGCGACGAATACGGTAGTGGGAATGGAGCGGGTGGCGACAGCGACCCCATTCCGTTCTAAACACGGGTCTGATTCGTGGACCCGTGATGAGCAATCTTCTCGTGCGGTCGGCACCCCCGGCTGCACGGTTCACGCATCAACACGGGACCCCGAGTCATGGCCAAAACAGCGAAAAAACCCGAAGCGAAGGCAGCCAAGCCAGCGGAAAAGAAGCTCCCGACCAAGAAGGTCAAGAAGCGACAACAGATCAAGAAGGGGAAGCACGGCGGCACCCTGGTCGTACTGGTGAACGATCTGGTTCACGTGGGCAAGCAGGGCGAACTGGTCGAGGTGAAGCCCGGCTACGCCCGCAACTACCTGATACCCTACGGCAAGGCCGTCATGCCGACCGAAGAGAACCTGCGCACCCTCGAACAGTACAAGATCAAGGTGCAGAAGGCCCGCGAAGCCAAGGTGGCCGATCTCAAGGTGCTCGCCGAACAACTGACACGGTTGCCCGCCGTGACGATCGAGGCGAACGCAACCGAAGAAGGACATCTCTACGGCTCGATCGGCCCAGTGGAGATCAGCAAGACCCTCAAGGGCAAGAACCTGATGGTCGAGCACGACATGGTCAAGCTCGAAGCCCACATCAAGGAAGCGAATACGCTCACCGAAGTGCCGCTGTCGCTGGGCTACGGCATCGAAGCCAAGATCCAGGTCCTGGTGGTCGCGCTCGCCTCTGGTGGCAAGAAGTAAGACGCTTCTCGGAAACGAGTTGCAACAATAATCAGGCGAGCCCATCTGGCAAGAGGTGGGCTCGCCTGATTTCACTGATGGGCTTTTCTTTTTGCTCGCAGTTCGGTATCAATCAGTGGTCAGCTGAAGTGTACATATTGTCAGGTACTGGGCTGGCACCTGTTTGCCGAGAGTGTGCTGTCATGTCCGATCCGATGACCGACCGGCTCCCGCCGCACAACAAGGAGGCCGAACGCGGTGTCCTGGGTGGGGTGCTGCGCGATCCCGACACGCTCCCGACGGTTCAGCAGATCATTCGTGGCGAGAACTTCTACTTCGATGCGCACCAGAAGATCTATCAGGCGATCTGCGATCTGGCCGATGAGAACCAGCCGATCGACCTGGTATTGCTGCACGAGCGGCTCAAGAAACACAAACAGCTCGAAGATGTTGGTGGCCCCGAATACCTGGCCGATCTCTGGAACTCGGTACCCACCGGTGCCAATGCCGAGTACCACGGCAAGATTGTCCGCGATACCGCGATGGTGCGGAACCTCATCCACGCGGGCACCGAGATTCTGCGCGATGCCTACGATCGCGGGCAATCGGCCGACGAACTGGTTTCACAAGCTGAACGCAAGATTCTGGATATCGCCAAGTCGGGCATGATCGGCGAAACCAAAACGCTCACCGACGCCCTGCACGATGCCTTCACTCGGCTCGATTCCCGCATCGGTAAAGATAACCTTTCCATCAGTGGTTTGCCGACCGGCTATGTCGATCTGGATAACATCCTGGCCGGGTTGCAGAACTCGGAACTTGTGATCATCGCGGCCCGGCCATCGGTGGGGAAGACTGCGTTCGCGCTCAATATCGTGCGTAATGTCGTGGTGGATCACCACCCGGGTGAGATTCCGCCGGTGGTGCTCTTCTTCAGTCTCGAAATGGCACGTGTGGAACTGGCCGAGCGACTACTGTGCTGCCAATCGCGCGTGGATAGCCACAGGGTGCGCAAAGGGCACCTGGACTCGGGCGATATCCAGAAGTTGATGGACGCCGGCGACGTGCTGCGAAAAGCCAAGCTGTATATCGATGATACTCCGAGCCGCAGCATGATTCAGATCGCGGCGACGGCCCGGCGGATCAACAAGAAGCACGAAAAGGATGGCGGCCTACGGTTGGTGGTCATTGATTATCTGCAGCTCATTGAACCCGAGAGTCGGCGCGACCCACGGCAAGAACAGGTGGCGCAAATTAGCCGTCGGCTCAAGTTCCTGGCCCGCGAATTGGCCATTCCCGTGGTCGCCCTGGCTCAGGTGAATCGCGCTTCCGAAGATCGCCAGGACCACAAGCCACGCCTGGCCGACCTCCGCGAATCGGGCTCGATCGAGCAAGACGCGGACACCTGTATGATGCTGCACCGGCCCGGGAAGTTCGATGGCACCCAGGATGATAACGTGCTCGAACTGATCATCGCCAAGCAGCGAAACGGCCCCACGGGTGAAGTGACACTCACGTATCTGAAGCAGATCAACCGCTACGAGAACTACATCGCCGATGTCGGCTATAACGACGGCGGCATTTGAGCCGAGCACGCCGCCAAACCCGCTGTCACTTCTTCTTCAGTGGCAGTATCGGGAAGGGGAGCAAGCCCCCCTTGCGGGGTGGCCCGTCTGGGGCCGGCATTCCCTGGAAGAGCTTCTCCAGTTCGCGATTCAGCAAATCCCGCCCTGCATCCTTGGTCGCATCGCGGGCGAGCCGGGCAATTGCAGCCTGGAACTCGCGTACATCAATCTTCGGTGCGCCGAGCATTCCCTTCAGAGGGATCTGCACCCGCTTGCCCGCCAGTGCCTTGGCGATGATGGGCGTGTTCCTCAGAGCCGGCAATTCTGCGGGCAGCGGAAGATCGGCAATAAGATCGAGGCTACCATCGATCCCAACGGAACCACTGGTGGTAATCGTGAACCGGCCTACCGTGACACTAAAGTTCTCGTGGTAGACGCGGCCTTTCTCGAATCGCACGGGAACGGTGGAATCGCTGGCAAGCGTCACGGTACTCGAATCGGCCCCCACGAGCTTGGCCAACTCGGTCATGATCGGGCCGGCCGTCACAGTGGCCTTGTGAATCAGCAACTTCCCCTGCGCTTGCGAGTTCCGAATATCGGTGATCAGGAACTTGTTCTCGTCGAGCACCAGCGAGACTTCCCCTGCGGCTTTCCCCGAGTTGGCGATCGTGGGAAGCGCATAGCCCAGAGCACTCGCGCAGACTTCTGGTGTGAGCCGGGCGCGATCGATGATCATGCCCTTGTAAAGCGTCACTTCACTCGGTGGTGGATCGAGGCGGAAGGTCGGGTGAACGATGACCTCGCCCCCGCCGAACGTCGCGGTCACGCGGTTCACCCGTGCAACACCCTTGGCGAGCTTGGCGTTTAGTTCGCCCTGCCCCACATCGAATCCGTAGGCATTCAGCGAGTCCCAGCCTACGCTCGCGGTTGCGGTCAGGTTGGCGAACGGACCGGGCGGTTGCTTCGCTTTCGGGCTCGACTCGGGGGACAGGCTCCCGGCGATGGCGAACGGCTTGCTTCCCCGACCGGTTGCGGTGAAGTTCCCACCCAACAGTTCCTTGAGCTTGGGTGAGAGTTTCGCCAGATCGTAGGCCAGATTTCCGCTCAGGTTCACGTCGCTGGTCGAACGCATGTTGTTCCATGATCCAGCCGCGTCGACCGCTAGTCCGGGCCGTTCCACCTTCGCAGCCCGGAACGCAAGCGACTGAGTGGGCTCCGTGTACGAACCATCCATTTCGAGTCGCAACGCCGCTTCTTCCCAGTCTGGTGCGGTCTTCACACCCAGTGCAAAGTTCGCAATGTCCAGTGAGCACTTGAAGGTGGTCACGCCTTCGGAAGTGCGGAAGTGCAGTGGGCCGGTTCCCTTGCCGTGCATGGCGTCCGGGCCGCGGGGATCGGTATAGAGCTTCAGCGTCTTCCCCAGTCGGGTGAGCCCCACGACCGCAGGGCCGCCACCTTCGACCACTACCGGGGTGCCCTGTTTGGCACGAATGATCAGTTGCCCCTTGTCCACGCTCAAGGGTGCCGAATTGATGGTGAACTTGTCGAAAGTCGTCGTGCCGGTTTTGCGTTCGATTCGCAGATCAGTAACCGCGTTCATGGTTTGTTCATCGACATCCAGACCAGCACCGCGGAAGCGGGCGTTGGTGATCCCCAGTGTGAACCCATCGACCGCGATCAGATCTGAATGAAACCGAATCACGCCGTGACTGGTCGCATTCCCGGCGATGACGTAGTTGGCGGGAATGGCGACTGCCGCACCCACACGGGCCCGCCAACGGGTCAGATCGCCGCCGAGGCGAGCGTCGACTTTGCCGCCCGAGAGTTCGCGCAGATCCGGTATCGGGTCGAGCAACTTGAGGTGCAGCGAATCCTCGGCCGCAGTGCAGGCCAGCGTGGCCGTGGTGATCGTGATCGGGCCGTTTTCCGCTACGGTTCCCGTACTCGCAAGTTGCAGTTTCAAGGCTCGTTCCCGGAGGCCACGCCCCTCGGCGTTGCTGAACGCGAACTGCTTCAGCTCCAAGCCGCCATCGGCTTTGAACTCCCCCGAGTGCTCTCGTTTGCCGACGAACCACGCCGTGCCTTCACCTTCGAGCGAGACTCCGCCTAGATCGACGAAATCGGCCAGCCGTTCCGCGAGCTTGTCCAGTTGCAAGTTCGCCGCGGCCCGGATCTCTTGAGGTGTGACCACGGCATTGAGCGACATAAACTCAGCCCGACAGATCAGTTTCTCGAACGTGGGGAATTCCCCGGGCAGCACGCGACCCACGAATTCGACTGTCAGTGGGTCGTCCCAGTCGATGGTGCGGCCCGAGCGCTTCGCCTTCAGTGCGGAAGTCGTGATGTTCCCAGCCCACGCGGTGCCGTTCGGGGTTGCCCGGCTGGCCACACTCGCCGTGATGGTTCCATGCTCCAGCGTGGTCCCCTCTCGAATGTGGAGCAGTCTGGGCAGCGTGGCAGCGAGCTTGGCCAGATCGAGTTTGGCATCGAGCTTTACATCCGGGCGTTCGAACAACCGCTCCAAAGACTCGTTCGCATCGAACACTCCCGACAGCGTCAGCTTGCCCACATCCGACTGCAGTTGTGCCTGTTCAATCTGCACCGTGCTGCCGGTGAGTGTCGCCTTCAGGGGGAGTTCGACCGAGGCCAAGCGGAGCGTGTCGCCGTTCAGCCACGGTGCAGTGAGCATCAAGTTCTGAGCGGACAGCGTACCCGCGATCACTGCATGGTCCGGGCTCCAGGTCACGACAGTATCGGTCGTGAGTACTGCCGCGAGTGTCATCTCGGGATCGAACCGCCGGAGCAGGGGAGCCAACGATTCCACTGCGAGGCCCTGCGTGCGGAGCTTCACTTGTCCCGTCGAACCAGCGACCACGTCCACTTCGACCGGTTGCGGTGCGTTCATCGTGAGCCGCACCGTGATCGCTTCCGTACGAACCGCCGGAACAGTCACATCGGCTTCGATTGCGTGAAAGTTCCCGACTTGCCCGGTCCGATCATCGCGGAGTGTTACCGTGCCATCTGTGATCTTCAACGCAACTGCCGGTCGTGTAGTATCCGGTGTGCTCTCGCTTTCGAGGAGTTTGCGCAGGACCTCTTCGAGGTTGGTGCTCTGCTCAGTACAAACGATGTCCACCGTGGGCTGGGTGATGGTGAAGGTGCCGAGTTCTCCGCGATCACGGATGAGCCCAATGAGCGACTTCGAAGATGTGACCCTGGGAATCTGCGCCACGACCCGCCCTTGCGGATCGGTCAGTTGGATCTCGCGCAACTCGATCGGCGCAAGCCAGCCCAGCGAAGCGCCCCCGATCGTGAGTGTGCCATCGAGGCTCGCACCCACCTGGCGAGCCAACGCATTGCGCAGCACGGTGCGGGCCACGATGGTCGGCGCAAACCAGATCAATAGCAGTAACAACCCCAGCAGTGCGATCACCACTCGCGGCCAACGCCGCCGCTTCCTCGGTTGAGCCGCGGGAGCACGGGAAGTGGTAAAGGGGGGCGGTGTCTGGATCATGGGGTCGGACATGCAGCGCGTCCTGCGGTTCGAGCCAGGTGAATACCGTAACGAAATTAGACCGTGAAGCGGGCCGATGGGGCAAGCGCAACTGCCAATCACGCCGGCACTGGGCCGCACCGGCGTTCACCTGGGAATACTATTTCCTCAGCGTTTCTTGGAAGAGCTTCTGCATCTCCTTCCACGATTTCTCATCAGCGGCCTTATCGTACTTCATCCCCTTGATGTTCACCTTGTCCGCACCCGGCACGGTGAAGCTGTGAAAGACACCCGGGAAGCTCTCGAAGTTGTACTTCACCTTGGCCGTGTCGAGCCCCTGCTTGAAGGCGGTGATCGCCTTTTCCGGGATGAAGAAGTCATCGGCACCGTGGGCGACGTAGATGCGGGGCTTGATGGCCTTGGCTTCCTCGGCGGTGGGTGTCGGGAGTGCCGCGTGAAAGGTCGCCACAGCTTTCAGATCAGCCCCGGCGTAAGCGAGTTGCAAGCAGGTGCTGCCGCCGAAGCAATAGCCGATCGCCGCGAGCTTGGTGCTATCCACATTGGGCTGACTGGCCAAGATCTTGAGCCCCGCCTCCCCGCGGCCGCGCCAGTTCTTGAGGTTCTCCCGAACCATCGACGACATCTTGCGCGCGTCGTCCGGGTGTGCGGCCGTTTTCCCGTCGCCGTACATATCGGCCGCGAAGGCCACGTAACCCAGCTCGGCGAGTTGCTTGCAGCGGCTCTTCGCGTAGTCGTCGAGCCCCAGGGTCTTTCAAAGTAGCTGAAGGACGACACGGGTTACGAGTTTGACCGCTTCTTGTGGTA
>JBGTAO010000649.1:0-4860 GCA_041749835.1 Gemmata sp.
GTGCCAGCGGGTTCGACCGCGTGGGTGCTTTCGGCCGGGAAAGTGTACCGCGATCAATTGAAAGATCGCCCGCGAGTTCTCGGGTTGCTCGGCGGTGCAGTGTCGAACTCGCTGTATGCTCTGTTCCGCTCCGATCTGGTGAAGGTCTATGCCCTCTGTGCGGTCAGCAAGTCGCAGTTCCGCATGCTCGCACTGCCGGCCGACTTTGTTGGGGAAACGAGTAGCTCCGCATTCAACCCCGAAGAACTGATGCGGATGTACTGGGTGGGTTATCAACTCGCCTCGGCGGGGTGCGAATGGCGAACCACTCCGCCCGATACGCTACCTGGGGAAGTGACACCTCCCCGGACGGGTCTCCACTTCGTAACGCCACCGTCACCATGACGGAGCCTGGAATGCTGTTCACCGGGATGCTCACGCATCCCGCTCGCCAAAGACCGCTCGCCGCACATCCCTGTGACCGCGGTCGTCCCGACCGCACTTGTGATTGCTACCGGGAGGCTCACGCCTCCCGCTCGCCCAGACCGCTCGTCGCACATCCCTGGGACCGCGGTCGTCCCGACCGCTTTTCGCCTGGGTTCCGCCCGCTCTTCGTCTGGGTTCGGCCCGTGGTATGTGAATCCCATCAGAGATGTTTAGCGCTTCTTCTCCAACTGGTCGAGTGTCGCCTGCACGGCACGCCCCACCTCGGGCGGGAGGGGAGCATGCTGCAGTTCGTTCAGGTGTTGTTGGCCTTCGCTCACACACCAGCGTAGAAACGCGATTGCCTCGCTCCGCCGGTTGTCGTGCCGGTCGGGTGATAGCACCGCCCACACGGTTCCGACAATCGGATAGGACTCTTCGCCGGGGGCGTCGGTGAGCGTAAAGTGGAGGGCGTCGGCGGGTGGGCGGAACTGGTTCGCGGCCGTTGCTGCGGCGGCCACGCTGGCCGGTGTTGCCACCACGAACACGCCTTGCCTGTTCTGCACGAGCCCCACCGGGAGCCCACTACTCAGCGCGAATGTCAATTCTACATACCCAATGGCTCCCACAGTCCGGCTCACTTCGCGGGCCACTCCACTGTTCCCGGTGGCCGTGACACCCCAGGGCTGTTCGTCGAGCTTGGGGAGTTTCTTCCAATCGGTGGTCGTGCCGATGGTTTGCTGCCACTCGCCACTCACCTGACTGAGGTAACTGGTGAAGATGAACGTGGTGCCACTTCCCTCGGCCCGGCGCACCACGGTGATGGGTCGCGCGGGAAGCGCCACGCCGGGGTTGCTCGCCCGCAGTCGGTCATCGTTCCAGGTAGTGATCTTGCCCAGGAAGATTTCCGCCAGGACCGGCCCGGTGAAGCGAAGTGGCTTCTGCAACTCGGGCAGGTTGTACGTGGGAACCACCGCACCGATCGCCAGGGGAATGGAGATGAGTTCCGCACGGTTGACTGCACCGGGAAGCCGAGCGTCATGGTTGCGGCCAATGTCGGTGCAGCCGAAATCGAGGAAGCCATCGCGGGTGCCCGCCACGCCCTTGCTCGAACCCACGGCCCGGTATTCGATCTTCACGCCGAACTGCTGTTCGTAAAGTGTGGCCCAGTGATTCATCACCGGTTCGATAAACGTGGATCCCCCGCCCCGGAGCACAACTCCTGTGGGCAATCCCAGTGGGCCAATCGAATAGGCTTTCGTTTCGCTGTCGGCGGGTAGTGGTGCGACCCCGGCCGGAGTTGGTGGCGGTTGTAGCGCGGCCCAGGTGGCCAGGGTTGCCAGAGCGAGCAGGCTGCCAAAGCCGATCAGGCGCAGCCAGGGCGACCGAGTCGCAATGGCTGGGGCTTCCGTGGCGGCGGGTGTGGGTGTAGAGCGTGGCCGAGATGAGGGAGCCCGGGGCATCGCCGGTACGGCTGCGGGGCGACTGCTGCTGGGCCAGGCGGCTGGCGGTGCGAACGAAATGGGAAAGGAACTCGGTTTCCCGGGCGTAACCGACGAGCCCGCCGACTGGGCCGACTTCTGATGCGGCAGCGTGTCGGGAACCGAGGGCGACGGCGTGTTCGGGTCCGCGGGTGGATACGCCAACATGGCGGGTGCCGGTGGGCCGGATAGACCGAGAAGATAGTCGGAACGGCGTGTCCGCGGCATCTCGTCGTCGTCGGGTGGATGCACCGGTGCTGTCAGGAGCGGACGCAGCGCCTGAGCCACCTCGGCGGGTGTTTGGTAGCGGTCTTCGGGCCGCTTTTCGATCATGTGCTCCAGCACCGCACACACCGCGGGAGGAACGTCGCCACGCACCGCGCTGAGCGACTCCGGATGGCGGTTTTGGTGCCAGAGCAATTTCTGCGCGGGCGAACCATCGCCGAAGGGCAGCTTACCCGTGAGCAAGTAGTAGAACGTGTAGCCTAGGCTGTAGATATCGGCCCGGCTATCGACACGGCTCGAGTTCTCCGTCTGCTCGGGGGCCATGAAATCGACGGTGCCCAGGATGCTGTGCCCGTCGAACTTCTGCGTCAGGTTCGCGTTGCGATGGGCTTCGTGGCTGAAGCGGGCGAGCCCAAGATCGAGCACTTTCACCACACCCGCGCGATCGAGCAGCAGGTTGCCCGGCTTGATATCGCGATGCACAAGCCCGGCCCGGTGGGCGGCATCGAGCCCCACCGCGGCCTGACGGACATATTCGATCGCCCGGTCGATCGGCAGGCGGCCCCCGCTGGCCACGAGTTGGTGCAGGTTGGTGCCGTCCACATATTGCATGACCATGAACGGCGTGGGCCCGGCGCGATCCACATCATAAACACGCACCACGTTCGGGTGATCGACTGCGGCCGCCGCACGCGCTTCCCGGAGAAAGCGTTCCTCGGCACCCGGCGACGAATCGCCCGAAAGGTGCAGCAATTTCACCGCGACGAGTTTGTGTAGCGCCAGGTGTTCGCAAAGCAGCACTCGCCCCATGCCGCCTTCACCCAGCAGATCGAGGATCTTGAACTTCTCCGTCAGGAAGAAGCCGTGGGCCTTGCCGCGCAGGAGCAACCGCGCCTGAAAGGCGGTGAGGTGCCGCTGTTCCACCAGTTCCTGGGCAATCTCATCGGGTGGGGTGGCACCGGGCCAGAGCCGATACGATTCAAGCTGCTCGGGCGCAAGCAGGCCACTGCGCTCGATGAGCGTGAAGAGTTCCGTTGTGGTCGTCGGGTTGGTCATGGGTCCCCAAAGTTGGGACTATGTGACCGGCGAATGCGTTCAGGCTAACCCGCCGCAACGCATCCGTCATGACATTTCTGCCAACTTCTTCCGGATGCCGAATCGGTTCGCGGCGACGGTCGGGCGGGAAGGCCGCATCACCGGGGCGAGATTTTGCAGTTGCCCTTGCATCAACTTCGCGTGCTTCCCATAATCTCCATTCGCTGTGGCATGAACAAGGAGGTTCCAGCCATGATCATTTCCGATCCGTCTGTGCTTGTACCGGAAATGCCGGTAATCGACATCTCCGAAGCCCGCTGGGCGATGGAGTACCTTTCGCTCATGATCGAGCAACTCGGCCCGGATTCACCAGTCGGCATGGTACTGACGCAAACCCGCCGGGAGTTGGCGAGCTTCGTACACAGCCCCAGTGCGACCGTGATGGGGCCGCTCCGCATCGCAGCGTAACACGCTTCACACGGCAGCGTGAGCAACGGCCAACCGCTTTCCCGGCCCACGCTGCCACTCATTTCGGCTCGAATTCCCATCAGTAATTCTTGCTCCCTTCGACGAGGGGGTGAATGCGCACCTCCGGTAGCGATCACACGAGCGGTCGGGACGACCGCGGTCCCAGGAAAGCATGGGGACTGTGCGTCTTGCCCTGGGACCGCGGACCTCTGGTCCGCTCTTCAGCTCTTGACGTTTGTGCGGTCGGGACGACCGCGGTCCCAGGGATGTGCGGCGAGCGGTCTGGGCGAGCGGGAGGCGTGAGCCTCCCGGTAGCGATCACAAGAGCGGTCGGGACGACCGCAGTCCCGGGAAAGCATGGGGGCCAGCAACGCCCCTTGATTCCCAACCCGGTCGTACTGCTGATCGAGAAATGTCTGAAGCCCACCCGGAGTACGGATGGGCTTCAGTTGGATGAGCAACGAACGCGAATTACGGCTGAGCCGCTGCGACCGGCGCGGGAGCCGTTTCACCAGGTTTGGTGATATCGAAGCCGAGCTTCTTCTCGCCGTCGACTTCGATCACCTTCACCGCCAGAGTATCGACTCCGACGAAGGTGCCCTTGAGCAGTTCCTCGGCGAGCATGTCTTCGAGGTGTTGCTCGATGGCACGGCGAAGCGGCCGGGCACCGAACTCCAGGCTCGAACCCTTGTCGATGAGGAAGTCCTTGGCCTCGTCGTTCACCGACAGGGCCATGCCCTTCTCGGTCAGCCGTTTGGCCACCTTGGCGAGTTCCATGTTCACGATCGCCTTCAGATCGTCCTTGGTCAGCGAGCGGAACACGATAATCTCGTCGAGGCGGTTCAGGAACTCAGGCCGGAACTCCTTGTCCATGCGGCCACGGAGCTTCTTCTGCATTTCCTGGTACGTGGCTTCGGCGTTCTTGGTCGTGTACCGGGTGAACGCAGAAGTCATGTCGTCCTGGGCCACGATCGTTTCGGCACCGATGTTGGTGGTCATGATCAAGATGGTGTTCTTGAAGTCCACCACGCGGCCGACGTTATCGGTGAGTCGGCCTTCTTCCATGATCTGGAGCAGCATGTTCCAGACGTCCGGGTGGGCCTTCTCGATTTCGTCGAGGAGCACCACCGAGTACGGCTTGCGACGGATCTTTTCTGTGAGCTGGCCGCCCTCTTCGTAGCCGATGTAACCCGGAGGAGCACCGACGAGCCGGCTCACATTGTGCTTCTCCATGTACTCGGACATGTCG
>JBGTAO010000650.1:0-6107 GCA_041749835.1 Gemmata sp.
AACTCGCGCACTTTAGAACTCGCGCACTTCAGAACTTCTTCACTCTTCACTCTTCGCTCTTCGCTTTACTGCGGTCGGGACGACCGCGGTCTCAGGGCGCATCACTTCCGGCGCTTGCCGTTCTTGCGGACTCGGCGCGGAGTCGGCCCCGGCTTCAAACGCGGTTCTTCTTCCGGATTGGCGGTGCGTGGTGTTGTCGGCGCGAGTCGCAGGTCGAGCATCCGCCGTTGCACATCGACGCGGGCCACTTCCACGCGCACCCGATCACCCAGGCGAAAGCGCCGCTTGGTTCGTTTCCCCTCCAGTGTGTGGCTCGACTCATCAAAGCTGTAATAATCGTCCACCAACGACGAGATGTGAACCAATCCCTCGGCGGGGAAGCGCTCGGCCTGGGCGAAGAAGCCGTAATCGGCCACGCCCGTGATCACGGCATCTAGTTGCTCGCCGAGTTTGCCACTGAGGTAGAGCAAGATCTTGAGCTTCACCAACTCGCGCTCGGCGGTTTCGGCGCGGCGTTCCATCTTCGAGCAGTGGTCGCCCAGCGCGGTCAGTTCTCCCAGGTTCGCCGAGGCGTTGCCGTGCTTGATCCAGCGATCGAGTAGACGGTGAACCTGAAGATCGGGGTAGCGCCGAATCGGCGAGGTGAAGTGGCAATACTGTTCGCTGGCCAGGGCGTAGTGCTGGTCTTGCATCGGCGAATACGTCGCCTGTTTGAGACTGCGCAACAAGGCAAAGTGGATCGCGGCGCGTTCGGGTTTATCGGCGGATTCACTGAGCACCCGTTGGAGTTCGAAGCGGTCTTGTGGACGCTTCACGGGGTATCCGAGCAAGTCGGCGAACTGGGCGAACGCGACCAACTTCTCTTCGTTGGGTGCGGGGTGAACGCGCCGCAAGAATGGCACCTCGTGGCGATTGAAGTGCTCGGCTACGGCCTCGTTCGCCGCGAGCATGAACTCTTCGATGACCTGATGGCTGAGGTTGTTCTCGGCGAAGTGCGCCCCGCTCATGCGACCCTGGGCATCGTATTCCAGCACCGCCTCGGGCATGGTGAGTTCCAGCGCGCCGCGTTTGAAGCGCTTCTTGCGGAGTAGCAGTGCCAGATCGCGCATCCGCTTCAACATCGCGGTGATCTCGGGATCGAGCGCTTCGACCGCTGGTTCCTTGATTCCGCTGGCAAACGCATCGAGCGCCGCCTGCACTTCGTCGTACGTGAAGCGTTTGCGATTGCGGATCACGCCGTTGAAGAAGCGAACATCCGCCTTTTGCAACCCCGGTGTGAACTCCATCTGCACGGTCTTCACATAGCGCAGCTTGCCTTCCTGCAACGAGGCGAGCCCGTTGGAGATGATCTCCGGAAACATCGGGATCACCTTCTGCGGCAGGTAGATGCTCGTGGCGCGTTTGCGGGCTTCGCCATCTAGCGCACCTCCGGCTTTGACGAACGCCCCGACATCGGCGATGTGGACCGTCAAGATCCAATGCTTGGTGTGTGGATCGATCACCACAGTCACGGCGTCGTCGAAATCCTTGGCATCGGGCGGATCGATGGTGATGACGAGTTCCTGAGTGAAATCGTCGCGGCCATCATGATCGTCTTCGGTGAATTGCGATGCCACCTGGCGTGCTTCGGCCAGCGCCGCTTCCGGAAAAGCTTCTGGCAGCCCGAAGGCACGAATCACGGAAAGGGTATCGACACCCGGATCGCCATGCGCGCCAAGTACCTCGGAGATGACGGCCTCCCCGCGATCGTCGGGCGAGGGAAAGCGCAACATCTCGATGACAACCTTGTCTTGCGGCTTCGCTCCCTTCGTGCCTGGATCGCCCACGGAGATACTGTGCGCGAAGACCGTTCCATCGACACGCACCAACCCTTCTCGATCCCGCTCGAAGTAGGTGCCCACAAAGGTGCGCGTGGCCCGCTGCAAGATCTGGACAATTTCCCCCGCGGCATCCTTGATCGAGGTGGCCAGGCGTGTGATGCGGCACAGAACCTCGTCGCCGGTGGAAGCGTCTCGCGCCTTGTCCTCGCGGACGAATACCTCGGGCTGGAACACGCCATCGACCATGTGCGGCCGGACAAAGCCATGCCCCGCCTGAGTGCGGCGATAATTGCCAATCACGGTACCGTGCGGATCGGCGGCTTGAAGCGTCTGGTTGCGCCCCAGCGTGAGTCGGCCCATGCGGATCAGTTCGCGGACATTCTTGCGGTACTCGGGGTACTGCTCCTCCGGCAGGTTCAGTCGCTTGAAGAGCGCCTTCGCCTTGATGGGGGTGTAGCTCGGAGCGGTCACGGCATGCACAATGCGAGTTAGCAGATCGCTCATGAAGTGGTTCTCGGCCGCGGATGCAGCAGGTGAGGCGGCTCGGCGCACAGTACACGATAACGGGAAACTCGAGACCGCGCGACAAAAAGAACCGCTCGCCGCACGATCGCATTATTCAACTCAATAGACACAATCGGCATCATCCGCAGCTTGTGCTGTGGAGTGTGGTGCACTTTCTCAACTCTGCACTTGCCGATTTGACGCCGAGCCCAGGGATGCGGTAAGCTAATATCTGGTTCGGGGTTCCTGTGCACCGCCCGGAGCCAGACCTCTCCCACCGGGCGGCATCCTCTGCGGGTTGGTAGCGTGATGAACGCTTGAGCCAACAGGGGAGATTTGAGGTCGCCATGTCCACCCGCCCCCCGTACTGGCGGTACGACCGCTCGGCCTACCGGGCGTTTGAGGCGTACTATGCACCACGCCGTTTCAAGGTGGTTCTGCATCGAGCCACCGATAAAGAATTGATGTTTGTTGCACGAGTGGTGATGGAACTCACGCGGTTTGGCTCGGCGGAAGCCGAGTACCGAATGTGGGAGACGCATCACCGCGGGCAATCGCTGGTTCTGGTCACGCATCTGGAGCGTGCGGAACTGTTCGTGGAACAGTTCGCGCGCCACGGTTTGCCGGCCAGCATCGAACCCGAATAGCCAGCGGTGATTCGCGCGAGCACCGACTGTCAGGCCCTCACGGTACTGACGGTCCGAACCAGAGCGTGCGCGAAGGCAGGCAAATCTTCGGAACTGCGCCCGGTCAAGAGGTTCCCGTCGATCACTACAGCCTCATCGCGGTAGTTGGCCCCGGCCGCACGCACATCGTCGCGGATACCAGGCGAGCAGGTGACCCGGCGGCCGTCGAGCGTTCCGGCACTAATGAGCAATTGCGCTCCGTGGCCAATCGCCGCGACTCGCGTGCCATCTTGCATGAACGTCCGGGCCACATCCACAGCCTCTTCGCGCATACGCAACCGCTCGCCGGCTCGCCCGTCCGGAATCAGCACCAGATCGTACTCGGCGGGGTTCACTTCATGAATGGTGCAATCGGGTTCGATCTTGTAGCCGTGTTCCCCGGTGAGCACATGCATCCGCGGCGATGCCAGTTGAATATCGAAGCCTTCTTCACGAAGCCGGTACCAGGGCAAGAAGACCGTGAGATCCTCGAACCCGTCGGCCAACAAAATCAGGGCTTTCATACGATCTGCCTTAGTTGCGAATAATTGGTGGCAATGACAGCGCGGCCACGCGACTGTTCATTTTAAACACACTCTTCTATCGGCGGAAGCCTTTATCGAGTTAAGTAAGTGTTTACCAGCCGATCCTGGGCGGCGCAGGCGTATCTGGTTACCCAGGAACAGCTTGACCTTCGGTTCATGCGCTTCGTGAAACCCCACGCTTGCCCAGATTCTGATCCGTTCACCCATTTCCCACTCGCAATTGACCAGTTTTCGGGCTCTGCGTATTGTCCCGCCAACTTGCCGGATCTTCCGAGGCTGATGGGCTTCCGATTCGGCGTGGATTGCATGGGTGGCGGATGTCGCTGCGGAGCTGGTTAATCCGAGGACTGATACTGGCCGGAGTGGCTGCGATGGCCACTCTGGGTTGGGTGGCAAACTCGTGGGTGAGCCCCGAGCAGGTGCGCGCTCAGGTGCTCGCCAGCCTCCGTGAGCAACTCGATGGTGTCGAGGTTGAAGTGGGCTCGGCCCACATTCGGATTCTCGGCGGTATCGCCATCTCGGATCTCAAGATTGTGCGGCGACGACCCAATGGTGAAGAGCAACCGTTGCTGTTCGTTCCCTCGGCGGTGCTCTTTCACGACAAGGAACAGTTGAACCGGGGTCGCCTGGTCATCAAGAAGATCGAACTCGATCAGCCAACCGTGCACCTGGAGCGTGGGCCGGACGGGAATTGGAACGCTTCGAGCGTTGTGAAGACAGGTCCAGCCGATAGCCCGGTGCCTACCTTTGTGATCAAATCCGGCACGGTTCACGTGAACGATCTTGGGCCGGAACCACTTCCTCCGCTCACCATCAACGATCTCGATCTCACGTTGCTGAACGATCCGCAACTGTTGCTTTCGGTACAACTGCGGGCGACAACCAGTGTGTTTGGCTCGGTGACCGCACGGGCTCGCATTAACCGCCTCAGTGGTGCCCTGGCGTTTGGGATCGAGTTGCCGGAGTTCCCACTGGGTGAAGTGGCCGCATCACTGGCCGATCGCTTCGCGCCGGAAGTCGCGCCGCACCTGGGTGGGTTGCAGGCGAACGCGGCCATCTCCGCTGATCTGACCTATACCCCGGATGCAACCGTGAAGTGGCGGCATGATATCCGGCTCGAGTTGAAGGACGCACAGTATTCGCACCCCGAGATTCCGTGGCCCGTGCAGAGAATCCGGGCCGGGATTCGCGTGGTCGATGGCAGCGTGAAGGTCGAGAATGCGACCGCGCTGGTCAACAACGCGAAAGTCAAGCTCTCGCTGGAAACACGTGCGGAAGCGGTGAAGCCAGCCACAACACCCGGGGTCGCGGAAGATCCGCTGGAACGGCTCGAAGCCCATCTCCAGAAGTTGGAACTGACACTGGGCGGGGTCGCACTGGACGACAAACTCTTCGAGCATTTGCCCGAGAAGGCGGCACGCAGCCGGCAGATGTTCTCGCCCGTGGGATCAGTCGATCTGGCGTATCGGTTTACGCGGGAACCGGTGGGCTGGCGGCGGGAGATCGAGTTGCGTCCGCGGCAGATCGCCGCAGCATACGAGAAATTCAAGTATCCGGTCGCCGATCTCCGCGGCTGGGTGAAGCGCACGGACACGCACCTCGGCGAACCGGTGACCGCGATTGATCTGATTGGCACAGCGGGCGGGCAGTTGATCACGATCAAAGGGCAAGTCGTCGGCGACGGTGACGACCCCGCGATTAACTTGCGAATCACGGGTGCCAACATTCCCCTCGATGACGCCGTGGTGGCAGCGTTCCCGCCCAAATATGCCGAGTTGGTCCGGCGCTTTCGCGCGGCCGGTCGGGGCGATTTCGTCGCCGAGATTATCCAGAGCCCGGGCATCAACCTCTGCGAGAACGAGTTCCGCATCGACATCCGCGATGCCACGCTCAGCCATGTGATCTTTCCCTACCCGTTGCAGAAGGTGAAGGGCCGCCTGGTCGTTCGCAGCAACTCCACTGACTCCAGTCGACCGATCCGGCCTGGTGAAGCGCTGCGACCGCCGCCCGATCGCGACGAGATCCTCCTGGATTCCTTCACAGCGGTGCATTCCGGGGCCGCGGTGTGGCTCAATGGCTCGAAGCGGCCCATCCCCGGCAGTCGGGATCGGAAGCTCACTCTGCATGTGGGCGGCAACAATTGCCCGGTCGATGCCGACCTGCAAGCCTCGCTCACCGCCCTGAAGATCGACTCCGTCTGGACGACATTCTCGCCCCGCGGCCACCTGACCTTCACGGCCGACATTGAACTGATCGACCGCGCACCACCGCTCAATCGCCCCGACTTCGAGCCCCCGCTGAACCCGGCGACCGACCTGAAGTTGACGTTCAACTTCTCGGGGCCGACGGTCACGCCTTCGTTCTTTCGCTACGAAATTACGGATCTGACGGGGTGGTTGGAGTACAAGAACGGCCGGGCCGATCTGGCGAACCTGGCAGGCCGGCATGGTGATTCGCGGTTGAAGCTCGCGGCCGGTGAAGCCCGCTTCTACCCCGATGGCGCAGTGTGGGCCAACCTGGGGGCGCTGGAGATCAAGCCTCTGATCACCGATTCCGCGTTCATCGGAGCGTTG
>JBGTAO010000651.1:0-6125 GCA_041749835.1 Gemmata sp.
TGAGCGGGACCATCTTCGCCGCCGAAGCGGAGGAATGGGTTTTCCAGTTGCTTGGCTGCCCATTCATCGAGGGTTTTCGTTTCGGCTTCCGGGTTGGCCGCGCCGGGGATGGGCCGATAGCCCCAGTCGATTGCGAAGAAATCGTACGGTGCCAGCATCGGAATGCGGCAAGTCACCTTGTCTTCGGGCTGGGCGACGTAGTTGTATCGGCCATACGACATGATCGAGGCCACGCTGCCGTTCTTCTTGCAGAACTCGGGATCGCGCAGTTGTGAGATGCTGTACGCCTGGCTCGCGCGGTGATTATGGCGAAGCCCCAGGGTATGGCCCACTTCGTGAGCACACACATACCGCATCAGTTCGCCGGTCAGTTCATCAGGCATTGGGAATTTGCGGGCCTTCTCGTCCTGCGCCGAGCATTGCACGAAATACCACATCTGCGTGAGCTTGACGATATCGTGCCAGAAGATGATGTGTGAGGAGATGATCTCGCCTGAGCGCGGATCGTGCACGTGCGGCCCCATCGCGTTGGCAATCGGCTCGGCGACCCAGCGAATGACGGAGTACCGTGCATCTTCCGGATCCCAGTTCGGGTCTTCTGCTCGCGTGGGGGCATCCTTGCAGATGATCGCGTTCTTGAAGCCGGCTTTCTCGAAGGCGGGCTGCCAATCTTCCACGCCCTTCTTGAAGTAGGAACGCCACTTCTCGGGAATCTCCTTCGAGAGGTAGAACACGATCGGCTTCACCGGTTCGCTCACATCCGCCTTCGGGTCTTTCTTCTCCAAACGGTAGCGAGTGATGTACTCCTTGTTGACCGACCACTGCTTGGGAGCCGAGTAATCGGTGAACTGTTCCGTGAAATAGCCGACACGGGGATCGAACAGCCGCCCCTGCATGGGGGTTTCGGGTAGAATTGCGAGGCTCTGATGCACCAGCGCCGTGACGCTGCGGCTACCGCCGCCAAGGTTCACGCCAGGTGGCAATCCAGGAATTGCTGGGCCACCGCCCGCGCCACCGCGGAAGGTCACCAGCGATCGAGATTCGATATTGGTCGGGAACGCTTTGACATCCGACAGATACGAACGGTTCGCATCAATGGTCGCGCCTGCTCCGCCCGCTGCACGGGTAATCGGGAGATCGGGAAAGCTACTGACGACCGCATCGGACATGTTGATGACGGCCGAACGGTCCTTCCCTTCGCATTCCACTGGGTAGACCGCGATGATGGCATCCGTAGCAGCGGCATCAACGGCGGCCTGGACGGCCTTGCCGTCGGATCGCTTGGCGAAGCCGACTTTCCACACGTACAACTTGTTGCCACGGCGTTCGAACTTCAACACAGCGTCGCCCAGTGAAGCGCCACCCCAACTGCTACCACCGGGGCCCTTGGCCACTTCCGCTTGCCACAGGAATAGCCGACCAAACTTGTCTTGTGGGATTTCGAAATACACCTTGTCTTCGTTGCGGTGAACCGCAAAGACGCCGGGCTCTGTTTTGAAGTCCTTCGTAATCACATCGTCATACTTCTTAAGCTCGCCGGCTTTGGTCGGAGCGCCCTTGGGTCCGCCTTTACTGGTCGGCGGATCACCTTTAGAGTCGCCTTTACCAGGTGGTTGTGACAACCCGGGTGAGGCCAAAGACACGAGCGCGGCCGTCAATGTCGCGCTGAGTACGAGGCGGGTTCGCATGGTGAGCACCACTGGCAATGAGGAGAAATCAGGTTGGGAAAGCTGAGGTAATTGTAGTGTGTGGGAAAGGTTTGACGCGATAACCACATTGAGTAATGGTTCAAATCCTGGCGTTACAACCAATACGATCGGGCCGGGTGATTGGTGCGGTGCTCAGTTAACGATGGGTACCGATTCGTCTCGTAACTCGATTTGCGCGAGTCTGAAGACATCGGTTTTGCGGTTACGGAGCTGCTTCGATCTCGGCCTGCATGGAACCCGCACAACGGGGAATCCGTGGGTCGGGGCCATACGCATGGATTTGGTCGCGCTTCAGTTCCGCGCGTTCCATACTGGTGGTGCACACGATGGCGCGGCCCTGGGTATCGACGATCTTGGCGAGTTGGTACCCCTTCTCGATGGGATGACCGAATAGCAGCTTCAACATCTCAATCACGTATTCGTAACTGTGATCGTCGTCGTTGAGCAAGATCACGTTGTAGGGAGGTTGCCGGCAGGTCTGCTGACTTTGCTCCACCTCGGTATCCGGCAGTGTGCTTGGGCCACTCATGAGAACACAACCTCGGGGACATTCGGTGAGGCGAACTAACTCTCGCGGCGCAAGGTTTTTGTTGTCGGTGGTTGCGGGGTGATGTGCGACTCGACTGTGCCCATACCCGGAAGCAATCGCCCGAAACTGATGACGGCGATGTCATCGAATTGAGCGCGGCCACTCCCGTGGGCGTTGACAGCGTAAACCAGTCGTTCACCGGTCCGAACAGGTCGGAGCGCATCGAGCGGGTCGTTCGCGGACGGGGCCAGTGCGTGATCGATCCGGGTGCGACCAAAGCGTTCTCCTGCCAGGTTGAGAGAATCGCTCACTCCATCGGTATAGACAGCCACAACATCGCCAGGTTCAACTGATAGTGTCACGGATTGGAAATGGCATTCGTCGCCAGCTTTCCAGCCCACAGCAAATCCAATCTGATCATTACTGAGCACATCACGAAGTGATCGTTCCTTGCCAACGAAAATCCGAGGGCTATCGTGGCCGGCATTCACTGCGGTAATCTGGTGCGCAACCGGATCAAGAATAATAATCGACATGGTGATGAACTGGCCGGACAATTCGCCCAGGCCACCCCGAATCATCTGATCGCTTAGCAACCCCATGGCTCGGGCAGGGTCTGGCTCGGTGGCCAGGCAAAAGCGGACCTCGGAACTCAGTTTGGCCACGAGCAACGCCGCAGGGACACCTTTCCCGGAAACATCACCGAGCACCACAGCAATACGGCCGCCCGGTAATGTGATGAAGTCGTAGTAATCGCCTCCCACAGTCTGAGCCGGGGCGTAGTGCGAATAGAACTCGTAACCGTGTACCACGGGTAGTTGCTGTGGCAGCAAACTGAGTTGGACTTTTCGTGCGGTGCGGTTCTCACTTCGTTGAACCTCAACTTCGACCAACGCCTCATGCATCCGGGCTTTTTCAATGGCGACGGATGCCAGATTGGCCACGATCGATAACAGGTTCAGATCATCGTTTGTGAACTTCCGGGTCTTCTCCTGCGTGTCCAGTTGAATCGCCCCGATTGAGTGCCCATCGGATGTGGCCAGTGGTACACACATCACCGAGCGAATCTTGACTTCACTGATGCTGGCCGAAGGCCCGAGGCTCGCGTCAACGCTGGCGTCTTCGCTCAGGTACGATCGCATCGACTCCACCGTTTTTCGAACGATGGTGCGGCTAAACCGGGTATCGTCCCGCCCCACCCGCCGGGTCTTGACAACGCGGGGGAGTGGTTTCCCTGCTTCGTCCTGTATCAGCACGAAGCAGCGATCGGCCTGGCGAAACGCAGAGAACAGTGTCTCCGCGATCTGAGAGAATAACCCCTCCAGTTCCAAGGTCTTGATGAGTGCGCTACTCACATCGACGAGCGCCCGCAAGCGTTCGGAACTCGCAACTTCGAGGTATTCCTGGAGATCAATCTGGCCCTGAATCCCCTCGATGGTGCTTTTGCCGCCCGGCCCATCGTCGGCCTCATTATGAAAGAGGAAGCGAAAATCGCAGATGTCGATCCGGTCGTCGGTACGCAATGGGACCAGCACCTGTGGCTTGGCGCTGTGGTTGTTGACGTAGGTGCGATTGCGGCTTTTGAGATCTTCAACAAAGTACATCCCGTTCTGTACGGTGATGCGGGCATGTTCCCGGCTGACGGTGTGATGAGGAATCACAATCTGGCACTTGTCGCCATCGCGACCGATGGTATGTGTGTGGCCCACCAGATCGAACGTACGCCCTTCCACAAACCCCACGGGCGGGTCGGCGGGACACCGGAGTAGCAGCAGTGAAGACATGACAAACCCCACTGAACTAAGGGGCTGACTCCGAATCGATCCGGGTGCTGTTACACCTCGATCTTGACCGCCGTACTGGGCCCTGGTCGCTGCGTATCGGGCTCCTGAGACTCGTTGAGCCTGCCGAAGCAGACCAGTGCAATGTCATCATTCTGCGACCGGCCGTTCGCATGTTTGCGCACCGCATTCACCAGTCGTTCGCCCGCGTGCTTGGGCCGGCAGGTATCGATAATCTGGGTGCTCTCAGAATTGAGATAATGATCGACGCGATCCATGCCGAACATCTCACCCGACGGGCTCATTGCATCGGTGACCCCATCGGTGTAGACCGTGAGCGTGTCCCCAGGTTCCAGTGAAAGCGTGACGGATTCGTAGGCATACTCTGGTACCACTCCCAGGGGTAGTCCCGTGAGATCGCTGTTGATGGCTTCGGTCAATAGTCCCTTGGAGGTGGAATAGAGCTTGGGGTTCATGTGCCCCGCATTTACGGCAATCAATTGATGAGCAACCGGATCGATGATGATGACCAGAAACGTGACGAAGCGATCCTTGAGGCCGCCGCGAATCATCTGATCATTCAGGAGCGAGATCGCGCGGGCCGGATCGGGTTCGGTCGCCAGACAGAAGCGGACCTCGGAACTGAGCTTGGCGACCAGGAGCGCCGCCGGGACACCTTTCCCGGCCACGTCGCCCAGCACGACGGCGATTCGGCCTCCGGGTAACGCGATGAAGTCGTAGTAGTCGCCCCCGACGGTCTGGGCCGGCGAGTAATGCGAATAGAACTCGTAGCCCGGCGCTTCCGGGTGAGTTTGGGGCAGGAATCCGAGCAGCACCTCGCGGGCCAGTTCGATTTCCTTCTGGTCCTTCTCCCGTTGCAGTGCCGCCTCATGCCAACGGGCCTTCTCGATCGCTACAGAAGCCAGGTTGGCCACGATCGCCAGCAGATTGAGATCTTCAGCGCTGAATCGCTTCATGCGGTCTTGAGTGTCCAGTTGGATCGCGCCCAGCGCCCGACTCTCCGCTGTCGCCAGTGGAACGCACATCACCGAGCGGATCTTGAACTCGGCAATACTGGCCGCAGGCCCCAGGTTGGCATCGCTGGAAGCATCCTCGCTCAGGAATGATTTCATCGAGTCGATCGTCTTGCGAACGATCGTTCGGCTGAAACGAACGTCATCGGAACCGATGCGCCTGCTTTTGACCACTTTGGGTAAGGGTTTCCCGGATTCGTCCAGCATGAGCACAAAGCAACGATCGGCCTGCTTGAAGACCGAAAAGAGTGTATCCGCGATCTGGTTGAGGAGCGGGTCGAGATCCAGGGTGCGCGAGAGATTCGTGCTGATGTCCAGTAGTGCTCGTAACCGCTCCGACGGGGCAACTTCCAGAAAGTTCTGGACGCTTTCCCGAGGTTGTGTGGCCTCGATTGTGGTCATGCCCCCGGCTTCGTCTTCATCATCCGGGTGCTGATCACGCTTCATCCAGTTGGGCAACGGTCCCGGTTTCGGTGTTTCATCGCGGAACTGAAAGAGGAAGTCGCAGATCTTGATGCGATCGTCGCCCTTGAGGGCCACGCGACCGACGATTTCCTTTCCGTTCACAAAGGTGTGATTGCGACTCTTGAGATCCTCAAGGTAGTAGGCGTTGTTCTCGGGAACGATACGAGCATGTTCCCGGCTGACGGCATGATGCGGGATAACGATCTGGCATTTCTCGGCATCGCGGCCAATGATTTGGGGCTGGCCACCAAGCTGAATTTGTTTGTGCGGTGCCGGCCCATCCGGATACTTCAACAACACAAGAGTCGGCATGGCTGGAATCCTGCGACCACCGATGAAGGACAGGTAAGCTCGAGTGGCTGCCCAAGCGTTCGCATTTGAGCGCCCAACGGTCACGTTGGGTGAGGAGAGCCTCCACGGATGTTACCGCCCGACCCCTCAGAACGCAAGGAAACGGAGAACCCAACCAGGGTCTTTCAAAGTTATAGCGTTGTCCGGACGGATGAGTTACAACGGGTTATTGGGAGGAACCCCGATGACACCGTTGGATGGAACGCTCTACCACGCTTTGGCTCAGATCCCCGATCACCGGCGGACGCGGGGCCGG
>JBGTAO010000652.1:0-5462 GCA_041749835.1 Gemmata sp.
TCGCTGCTCGGCATGATCGCTCACAGGTCTGGTGCGGTTCGGAAATTGATTCACTCAGGATTCGCTTTATGTTGCTCTCCCCCTCTCGCATCCTCGCAAACAGTCGGTTTCTGTTGCTCGCCGGGCTGGCCTTCGTGGTCATGATTGCATGTGCCGATGTGGCTCAGGCAGCCGAAGAAGGTGCCGCGGTTTCCGACGAACCGCTGGTCGTCTTCATGCTCAAGGCGCTCGGGCCTATCTTTGGCCCGCTCTTGCTGGCCATCTCGGTCGCCATGCTGGCACTGGTCGTGCTTCTCACGCTCGATCTACGGATGAGTTCCGCGATCCCGCCGGGCTTCGTGGACGAATTCACGGACACGGTCAACAAACGGAAGTTCAAAGAAGCCTTCGAAATGGCACGGGCCGATCCGTCGTTCCTGGGGCAGGTGCTCACGGCCGGGATGAGCCGACTGCAGTATGGGCTCGAAGATGCCCGCGAAGCCGCCATGAACACGCTGGAGAGCATCAAGAGCGATAAAGAACAGAAGAACAACTACAACGCTGTGATTGCCACGCTGGGGCCGATGCTTGGGCTGGTGGGCACGGTCTTCGGGATGATCAAGTCGTTCTCGGTGCTGGCCACGGCCACGCAGGTGAACCCGGCCAAACTGGCCGACGGCATTTCGCACGCGCTGGTGGTCACGCTCTTCGGGGTGGGCATCTCGGTGCCGGCCATCTTCTTCAACGCCTATTTCCGGAACCGCATCACGCGGGTGTGCATGGATGTCGGCCACATCGCCGACGATCTCTTAACGCAGATGTACCACAACTCGAAGAAGCCCGCCGCCGCTGCTCCGGGTGCGCCGCCAGTCCCGGGTGTTCCAGGAGTTCAAGGGCTACCGGGGAACAACCTCCCGCCGACCCCGCCGACGCAACAGGGCCGCTAACCTCGATCTTCTCCCCCGTTCTGGTGTGGCAATCTCATGAGTCATGGCAGCACCGACAAGTGCGAACCGAACATGACGCCGCTGCTGGATCTCGTCCTGCAGTTGGTCATGTTCTTCATGCTCTGCGCCAACTTCGTCATGGAGCAAACCAGCGCAGAGGTCAAACTGCCCGAGGCGATTGCAGCCAAGGCGCTCGATAAAGATGTGGGGGATGTTCTGTTCCTGAATGTGAACGAGAAGGGGCAAGTGCTCCTGACACCCGATCAGCGTGAAGGCGATACCGACACACTCGATAACGCCATCCAAGTGCAAGGCTACATGGGCCGGCAGGCCGCGCTGGAAAAGCGCAAGACCGGCAAGGACAAGCCACAAGCCACGCTGATCTTGCGGGTCGATCGTGCCACGCCCTTCGAGAAGACGTATGCGATCATGAAGGGGTGTCGCCTGGCAGGTTACGAGAAGGTTCAACTCCGCGTCATCCGCCACAGCGGCCAGGAGAGCTAGCCATGCCCCATCGCCGCCACCGGGATAGCTCGAACGATTACGTCGAACCCGATCTGCCCATCACGCCGATGCTGGATATGTCGTTCCAGTTACTGGCGTTCTTCATCCTGACGTTCCGGCCCGCTCCCATGGAAGGGCAGATCGCCATGACGTTGCCCCCCGCGGAACAGGGCGGCGGCTTCAGCATTCCCGACCCGACCGCCGAAAAGCCCGCCAAGTACATCGTGAATGTGACGGCGACCGCCGAGGGGCAGATTCAGTCGATCACCCTGCGCGAAGACGGTGCGGCCGCAGTCCCGCGCGATCTGGGTGGCGATGTAAACCTGTACTTTAAGGAGCTACAGAACTTTTCCGAGCAGAACAAGAATAAGCCCGTCAAGCTCACTCTCGAAATTGACGAACGCCTGCTACAGGCTTATGTGGTGCAACTCATCGATTCCGGAATCCGTGCCGGCTTTCTGGACATCTCGCCCATTCCCAGCGAAGTGAAGAACCGCTAACCGGGTACAATAGCAGAACCGTTCTCGTAACGGCTGCGTATTCGGCTCCGGTGCGATCGCGCCGTGCCGTCTCCGGTTGCTGTGGCGAAACCCTGCGCCCCTCAGAAAGTTCCGCCGAAACCGGGAACTGTGCCGAATACGAGGCGTCCAATTGTGTGGGAGGACGTGTGCATGCCGAGACGGGCCGCGATCACAACGTCGAACAACCGGAGTCGTTGGATGGCTCGTTGTGCGCCCCGTTGTGCGACTGTGGCTTGGGCGTGCCTTCTGCTGACGCTCACAATCACTGGCACCGCCCTGGCAACCGCGGACGATCTCGATTCCCAATCGCCCTTGCCACCCAGTGAACCCAAGCGTTTGATCCTGGCCGAGAAGTTCCGCGTTCCGAATTCGCAATCCCGCATCTTCAAGGGCACACGCGATCCGAAGTCTGGCGTCGTGCTGCCGAACACGGGCATCGTCGATTTCGAACCGGTGGCCGCCGAGACCCGAAACGCGGACGAATACACGGCGTGGAACGATGTGATTCTGCATGCCCGGCAGTTCACCGCTGTAGATCTGGAAGCCAACGCCTCGCGGGATCTGGTCCGCGACGACCTGCTCGGCGCGCCCCGCTTTCTGTACCGGCTCGATCTCGTCCACTTCGCGGGGAAGCTCACCAAGGCCCGCCGACTGGCCGCCACGCAAGCACTGCAACAAGCCGGTGTGGCAGAAGTCTACGAAGGTTTGCTCGCGCCGCTGTGCGAACCCCCGGGCGATGTGCTCTCGGTGATCTTCACGGAGTTGCCGGAAGCGCTCGCCACGGTTCGCCTGCAACCCGTGGGCAGTTGGCTCGAAGTGAACCTTCCGGCAACCGCCGCGGGCTACTTCTTCAAGGTGAACCAGGACGGTATCGGCGAACCGCCCGTGCCGATCATCATCGGGAAGTCGATCACGGTGCAGAACGAGTTGCCACCGGTGCCAGACACGAAGCTCACGGCACTCGACAAAGGGTTGCGGATCTTTCAGTTCATCAAGGACGATGCCTTCGCTCCCAAGGGCGAAGAAAACTGGGCTGAGGCGACCGCGTGGAATCGGGTGCTGCTGCACGCTCGCCGCTTCACTGCCGAAGAACTGGAAGCCAACGCCCGAACCGATGTGAAGTTCGCCGATCTGTTTCTGGACGGTCGCCGCGACTACAAGCTCGAACTGGTCAAGATCGAAGGCCGCTTGCTGCTCCTGCGAAAGATCGAACCCAGCAAGAAGCTGCGTGACGCCGGACTGCAGACGGCTTACGAAGGCTGGATCGTTCCCCGGGATGAGCCGCGTGGCAACCCGATCTGTGTCGTCTTCACCGATCTGCCCGAAGGAGTCGAGCCCGAGGGCCGTGTGAACAAGTGGGTGACCTTCGCGGGGTTTGCCTTCAAACTGCTCCGGTACAAATCGGGTGAGCAAGACAAGACCGACCCGAACGATACCGTGACAAAGCGAGCGCCGTTGCTGTTGGGTCGTACGATCACAATTCGCCCCGATCCGGAAGCCGTGGCAACTGTATCGTGGAAAGGCTTCGTCCAAACGATTACCCTGGTGGTATTGGGTCTGTTGGGAGCTGCGCTGGGCTTAACCCTGTGGTTTCGCCGTGGCGACCGGAAAGCCAAACAGGAAGTCCAAACGCACCGGGCCAAAAACCCGTTCGTCGAACCGGCGAACTGAACCCGATCACCTCTGAAGAGCAATTGCCTCCGGTCGTGGAGGCTGCCGAAGGAGACGAATCATGAATGACGTAGCTACCACCACTGTTCCGGTCGAGCCTCCGGCGACCCGCGGACCAGTCATTCGGAAGCTTGCGGCCGCCGAAGAGACCACGCAGGAGCGCGTGCTACGCAAGCACGTTCCCGCCTGGGTCATCAGTGGGGCCATTCATGTCGGGCTCATCGCAATCATGATTCTCATGTTTGGTGCCCGGACGGCAGCCACGAAGACACCCGAACAGATCGTGTCCACCTCGGTGGAGAAGGAGCAAGAGGTTCCCGACACGATTCTGACCAATGAGGATCAAGGGCTGCAATCGAACATCGAAGCCACGCTGCCCCAGCTCGAACGGGTGGATAAGGCTACCGTGGATGCGATGGTGACCTCGGAACCACTCGGCCAACCGAACGCTCCCGATACCGATATCAACGCTCTCGCAATGATGGGCTTGCCCACCGATGATCGCTCGATGTCGGGGCTCGCCGGGCTCGACGGAAGAGCTCGAGCGGGTACCGGCGGCGACCTCGGCATGAGCCTGGGAGCCTTCCCCGGGCGCAGTGGTTCAACCAAAAGCCAACTCATCAAAGAAGGTGGCGGTAGTAAGGAAAGCGAACGAGCCGTGGCGTTGGCACTCGCGTGGCTCGCGCGGCAGCAACGCCAGGATGGTTCCTGGGTGTTCGATCAGGGCGACAAGGGCGAAGTGATCGCTGCGACTGGTATGGCCCTGCTGCCGTTCCTCGCCGCAGGTGAAACACACCGCACGGGCAAGAAGTATAGCCGTACCGTTTATGCGGGGCTCTCGTACCTCATCAAGAATCTGCCCGCGAGTGGACCGAACGCCGGCAAGTTCAATGGCTCTGGCAACATGTATTCCCAGGCCATCGGCACACTCGCACTGTGCGAAGCCTACGGAATGACCAAAGATAAAGGTTTGTTACTCTCACCGGCGCAAGCCGCGATTAACTACATCCAAAAGGGGCAAGGCCCGAACGGTAGTTGGGGCTACGCCGCCGGCAGTGCAGGCGATACCTCAATCGTGGGTTGGCAGGTGCAAGCCTTGCAGGCCGCTCGCCTCAGTAAGGATATCGCTGTCGATAAGCGAGTGATCGATCGGGCCATCAGCTTCCTGAACCTCGCCGGTGCGGGCTCACGCAAATCGGCCTATGGCTACGGTGATAGCGTGGGCGCACGACCCGGCACCGCGCTGACGGCCGTGGGGTTGCTGTGCCGTTACTACATCGATGGCTGGGGGCCGGATAACGCCGGCATGGCCGAAGGAGTCGATGGGCTCTCGAAGAACGGACCACTCGGTGACGTAGCGACCCTGAGCAACCTTTACTACTTCTACTACGCCACGCAAGTCGTTCATTTCTACGAAGGCGATAAATGGAAGACCTGGAATGAAGGATCGCCCCAGGCGGACAAGACCCGCAAGGGTGGCATGCGTGACTGGTTGGTCAACACTCAGGTGAAAAAGGACGGCCCGAACCTGGGAAGCTGGGAACCCGAGGGTGGCACCATCGGTAGCAGTTGTGGCCGGCTCGGAACCACGGCGCTGGCGGTGCTCACGCTCGAAGTGTATTACCGCAATCTGCCGCTGTACAAGCGCAGCAACAGTAACAACGCGGATGCGAAATAGCCATGTGAAGCCTTGATCCGTCCAGGGTCTTTCAAAGTTATAGCGTTGTCCGGACGGATGAGTTACAACGGGTTATTGGGAGGAACCCCGATGACACCGTTGGATGGAACGCTCTACCACGCTTTGGCTCAGATCCCCGATCACCGGCGGACGCGGGGCCGG
>JBGTAO010000653.1:0-9984 GCA_041749835.1 Gemmata sp.
GGCGGCCGTGCTCGCCGAGGTGCACGGCGTGAGCTGTGCGGAAATCGAGGAGCAAACCACCCGGAATGCGCAGACTTTGTTTCGCGTGCCGGATTAACGGGGCTGCGCGATCGGAAGCGGCACCAACTGCGCCGCTGACGCTGCAAGTCTTGCCGGGTCTGATTAGAATGACGAGATGAAACCTACAGAAACCCCCGTGGCCATCACCCCACGCGAGCCGACACTCACCTTTTGGGGAGCAGCGGGCGGCGTGACCGGTTCCATGCACTTGCTGGAATTCGGAAACCACAAGATCTTACTCGATTGCGGTTTACATCAAGGCCGGCGGGAAGAAGCACGGCAACGCAACGGCCATTTCCCGTTTCACCCCGATCAGATCGATGCGGTGATCCTGAGCCACGCCCACATCGACCATTGCGGCAACCTCCCCACGTTGGTTCGCCAGGGTTTCAACGGCCCGATCTTTTGTACACCACCCACACGCGATCTGTTGCGGATTATGCTGAGCGATTCGGCCAAAATTCAGGAAGAGGATGCGGCCCACCTGAACATCGCGCGCAACTACGCCGAACCCTGGGTGCAACCGCTCTACACGCATCCGGATGTGGAGCGGACCTTTCGGCAAGTGCTGCAGGTGCCGTACGGCAAGGAGGTCGACGCGACCAAGACCGTGCGATTCCGGTTCATCGAAGCGGGTCACATCCTGGGTTCGGCGATGCTGCACCTGACCGTGGCAGGACCGGACCGCGATCGCACGCTGTCCTTCAGTGGCGACATGGGACGGCGCGGTCTACCGATCCTCAAGCCCACCGGCGAGATTCCCCCGGCCGACCTGCTGGTGTGCGAAAGCACCTACGGTAACCGCCTGCACCGTTCGTTCGAAGAGACCGTGGAGAAACTGTATACCGCGATTCGGAGCACGGTTGCCAAGGGTGGTAAAGTCCTGATCCCGGCGTTCAGCTTGGGGCGGGTTCAACTGATCATCTACATCCTGCAAGTGGGGTTGCGGGCAGGCAAAATCCCCCGCATACCGATCTTCGTGGATAGTCCCCTGGCCGCGGAAGTCGCCGAGGTGTATCGGGCCCACCCCAACAATCTGTCGCCTGAGATTGCTCAGGCGCTGCGTGAAGGGCACGGACTTCTGGGTGGCGACGGGGTAAACTATGTCCGCGATTTTGAAGAGAGCACACAGCTTGCTACGCAACCGGGTTCCTCGGTCATCATTGCTTCGAGCGGGATGTGCGACGCCGGGCGCATCCAACAACACCTGAAGCAACTCGTCGATGATCCGCGCTGCACCATCATTCTGGTGAGCTATCAGGCCTCCGGCACGGTTGGCCGCAAATTGCTGGAAACGAAGCCGACGGTTCGCTTTCAGGGCCGCGATTGGAACAAGTGGATCGAGGTCGTTCACCTGGATGGCTTCAGCGGGCACGCCGACAAGAACGACTTCATCGCGTATTTGGGGCCACTGGTTGGTGAAGTGGGAAAGATTCGCTTGATCCATGGCGAACGTGAACAGGCGGAATCGCTGGCGCAGACCCTGCAAGAATTGGGCTTCACCAATGTCGAGGTGCCGGCACCGGGCGACCGGGTCATCATCGGCTAATGCGGCGCAAGCCGGACCGACCCGATGGGAGTGTTTCCATGAGTACCGTTCAACCCGTTCCTGCGTTCGGGCTTGTATTCCCCGACTCGGATGGTCAACCGATAGCCGAGAACACGCGGCAATACGAAGCGATCGTGACACTCAAGGGGAATATCGAGGCGTTTGCCCCGCACGATGCGTTTGTGGCGGGCGATCATCTCATTTATGTCGATGACCGCAACCCCGCGGCTCGCCAGGTCCCCGATGTGTACGTTGCGTTCGGCCGGCCGCGCGGTCATCGGGGAAGCTACAAGGTGTGGGAGGAAGAGAATGTCTTCCCCCAGGTCGTGTTCGAGGTGCTTGGCCCCAGTAACACGGCCACGGAGATGCGGGGCAAACGGCGCTTCTACTTTCACCATGGAGCCGTCGAGTACTACGAGTTCGATCCGGAAGCCGGCACGTGGTTGGGCTTCGTGCTCAATCCCGAAACGGGCTTGCCCGATCAGGTGAAGGAGATGGAGGGGCACGTCAGCCCGTTGCTCGGGATGCGCTTTGCCTTCCGCCCGATTGAATTGCGGGTCTATCGTCCCGACGGATCGCGGTTTCTCTCGTTCCAGGAACTGAATGACCGGGCGGAATCGGAACGGCAGCGAGCGGAATCGGAACGGCAAGAGAACGAACGGCTCCGCGTACTATTGCGGGCGGCCGGGATCGATCCGGACAAACCCGGCGGGTGAGAAGATGACGCCGGAAAATCCGTTTCTGCGAGCGCTGTTGGCCCAACCGGACGACGATACGCTGCGTCTGGCCATGGCCGACTGGCTTGATGAAAACGACCAGGCCCCGCGTGCCGAGTTTATCCGGACGCAGTGCGAACTGGCCCAGGGCGTCGAAGACCTGGAACGCCGGCAGCACCTGGAACTGCGACAGCGTGCGCTCTTGATTGCCCACGAAACCGAATGGGTTCTGCCACTGGCCGATGTGTTGGATTGCAAGCCGGGGCAGTGGGGTGGCTGGGTCTTCCGCCGAGGTTTCGCGGAGTACTTCCACCTACCGGCCGCGTCCATCAACTTGCGGGGTGCTCGCCTGGTGCAGCTCACACCGGTGCGCGAACTCTTCCTCCGACCGTGTACCTCGGCCAACGTCGTTTCGCTTTCCAAGAAGCCGTGGTTACGCACGGTGAAGGCACTCTACTTGCGTGCCGCACGCCTGAATGCGAACGCCGTGCGAGCGTTGATCGAGTCGCCGTACTTGCAAAGTTTGAAGCTGCTCGATGCCGTGGCTGGCGACGACGTGACCGAGGCCGTCGCCAAAGACTTTCAGCGCCGCTTCGGCCGGCACTTGGTCCGGAGTCCGCACCATTGAGAATGACACCCGAACTGAACCTCCTCCACCACGAGGGAGTCTGGTAGAAAGAGTGCGGCGGGGTTTTGGCCCCGCCGCTCGCCGTAGGGAGACGACATGACCGCTGACGCGAAGAAGCCACGCTGGTTCCAAACCACCGCAATCGACTACCCGAACAGTCGGCCACACATCGGCACCGCATTTGAGAAACTCGGAGCCGACGTGCATGCTCGCTATCGCCGCATGGAGGGGTACGAAGTCTTCTTCCTCATGGGGAACGACGAGAACACTGTGAAGGTGAGCAAGCGAGCGGCCGAACTCGGCCAGGACACGCAAGCCTATTGCGACGATATGGCTCGCCAGTTCCGCGAAGTCTGGGACGCCCTCGACATCAGCTACGACACCTTCGTGCAGACCAGCAGCGAGCGGCACAAGCAGTGTTGCCGCAAGTTCATCCAGAAGGTGTACGACAACGGCTACATCTACAAGGGCGAGTACGGCGGCTGGTACTGCGAGGGCTGCGAGGAGTTCAAGAGCGAGAAGGTTCACGCCGAGAATGCGGGGAACTGCCCAGTTCACAAGCGGCCGCTGATCCGCCGTTCGGAGCCGTGCTGGTTCTTCAAGCTGTCGGCGTTCCAGGAGCAGTTGCTGAAACATCTCAAGGAGAACCCCGAGTTCGTGCAGCCGGAGAGTCGCCGGAACGAGATGATCGGGTTCATCGAAGCCGAAGGACTGCAAGACCTGAACATCTCGCGGACCGGCGAGGACTGGGGCATTCGGATGCCCTTCGACACCGACTTCACGGTCTATGTCTGGTTCGATGCGCTGCTGACCTACATTACCGGCATCGGCTACGGAGACGACGAGGCGACGTTCCGCAAATACTGGCCCGCGGACGTTCACTTTATCGGCAAAGACATCACGCGCTTCCACACGCACATCTGGCCCGCGATGTTGTGGGCTGCTGGCGAAGAGGCACCGAAGCGGGTGTTCAGCCACGGCTTCGTGAACAACAACGGCGAAAAGATGGGCAAGACGCTCGGGAACACCGTCGATCCTTGCGAGATCATCGCGCGAAGCAGCGTGGATGCCTATCGTTACTACTTCATGCGCGAGTGCCCGTTCCCCTCGGACGGCGACTACAGCGGGCAACGCTTCGAGGAGATCTACAACTCGGAGTTGGCGAACAACCTCGGCAACATGCTCAGCCGCGGGTTGACGCTGATCACCAAGAACTATGAGGCAAAGCTCGATGGCACCGCAGGAGTGGTACCCGATGCGGTCGTTGCCGGGTTGAACCTCGCGGAGTTCGTGACCACGGTTCGCGGGCATGTCGAGGGGTGTCGGTACAACCTCGCGCTGCAAGCGATCGTGCAAGACTTCCTCACGCCGACGAACCAGTACCTCGAAACGAACGCACCGTGGAAACTCGTGAAGACCGACAAGGACGCCGCGAAACGGGTGCTGTTCAACGCAGTGCAGTCGCTGCGGATTGCGAGCATCCTGCTGAAGCCGTTCATTCCGCGAAGTGCGGAGGCGATCTACACGAGCTTCAACTTCCCGAAGCCGTGGGCCGAGGTGAAGTACGCCGACGCCGCCGAGTTGTTGGCTCAACCCGACGACCTGCGCGTCACGGCCGAGTTGACCGATGGCAAGGTGAAGCCGCTGTTCCCGCGAATCGGGTGATGCGATTTTCGATGGTGATGCTGGCGAGTACCCCGGTTGTATTGAGCACCACAACTGGGATCTCGATCGCAGCGCCAGACGAGTGGCAGTACCGGTGGTGCTGACGCACCTCCCTCGCCCACGCTTCATGCACCCGGCGCGATTCCCAGTACCGTCTGGTACGCTTCTTCGCTGAACCCCACGACCAACGTTTTGCCGATGCGTGCCGTCGGGGCGCGGAGGTTGCCGGTTGGCCCCATCATTCGAGCCAGCAACTCTTCGTCGGTGGGGCGATCCTTCTTCAGGTTGAAGCGTTCAATCTTCTTGCCACGCGTCACAATCAGGTGTTCGATTCCCGTGAGCAACTGCAGCGCATCAGCGGAATCGTAGCGTATCTTCGTGGCGTTCACGGTTTCTTTGATCGAGACGGTGCTGCTCCCAAGGAACCCCTGGGCTTTCTTGCACGTCATTCAAGCCCGGCGCTCGTACAGCCAGTCGATCGATTTTGGCACGGAGCAGGTCTCCTGTTCACAAAGTCAGTTCAAAGGTCTCGGCATCAACGAACGTGTCGCGGCCCTGATCGTAGGCACGCCGCAGCGCGACGAGCTGCTGGCCGGTGATGGCGTATTCATGGTAGCCCCAACGCTTCGATTGAGTCGAACTGCCGGCACAGATCGTCGCGAACGGGAGGTTCTCACCCGTGGGAAGCACGTACCAGGCGTGCTTATGGCCGTGCAACCACAGGCGAACGTCGCACTCGGCGGCGATCGCTCGGGCTTGCTTCCAGTCGCGGAGTCGGTGAAAGCGCGGCTCCGGTTTTCGGTTCGGCATCAACACGGGGTAATGGCTCACCACGATTCGTAGGCCGTCGCCCAGTGTGGCCGTCAGTTCGCGCAAACGCTGGAACTGTGCGTCACCAATGTTTCCCGAGGCATCGGTGGGCAGGAAATTGGGGCGAGCCGAATTGAGCGCGATGAGCCAGATGTGACCCACCTTGCACGCAAACGGATAGTCGGAATCGCGCACTCGTTGCCCCTGCTGCCAGGGTGCGAAAACCTGCTCAAAGGTCCGTCGTTGGGCCGCACGACCCACGTAGACATCATGGTTCCCCGGTACCGCAATTCCCGGTGGGAGCGCGGGATCGTCCACCCCGAGAGCTGCCGCCGCGGTACGGAGTTCAGAATCGAACCCGAGCATGCTTGCATCGCCCGAGAAGACGAGATGATCGAACCCCCGAGTGCCCAGTTCGTGCCGCAAGGCAGCAACAACCGTGGGGGCATGCTGAAAGCGCTTCCCCCGGCCCAAGGCATGAAGATTCACCCAGCCCGTGACCCGCTTGCCGAATAGATCACGAATGGTCCAGCCCGGATCGCGGGCTGTGAGGTGGATATCGCTGAAGTGTGCCAGCCGCACAGTCGTCACAGGTGAATACTCGAGGTTCCGTGCTCACGCGGGTTCGGGATAGCTAAGATACGCACTGCGGGGTTCGGCGACGGTGGTCGAATTCCGCTTATTCCTACTTACCCCTGTCTCTGCCATGATCCGCTACGATTTCCGCGACAAAGTTGTGCTAGTCACCGGGAGTTCCCGTGGCATTGGTGCTGCTGTGCTTGCCGGCTTCGCACGCGCCGGGGCCACTTGCGTGCTCCACTTCTGGAACGATCCCGAAGGCGCGAACCGCAGGGATGCCGAAGCGCTGGCCGCACAACTCCAGGCACTCGAAGGGCAGCCCCGGGTCCACACCATCGCAGGTGATGTTCGGAATGCGGCCGAGGTGCAGCAGTTGATGCAGCAGGTGCAAGCGACCTGTGGCGGGCTCGATATTCTCGTGAACAACGCGGGCATCATACGGGATCGCACGCTGAAAAAGATGACACTCGACGAATGGCACGCCGTGATCCAGACTAATCTGGATGGCGTCTTCCACAGTTGCAAATACGGCACCGAGATTCTCCGCGATGGTGGCCGGATCGTGAGCATTGCATCGGTTGCGGGCCTGGTGGGCTTCCACGGGCAAGCCAACTACGCCGCCGCCAAGGCCGGAGTGATCGGCATGTCGCGAGTGCTCGCCAAAGAACTGGCCCGCCGGCAGATCACCGTCAATGCTATCGCTCCGGGAGTGGTGCAAACGCCCATGCTGGGCGAGATCAAGCCCGATGTGATGACCGAGTACCTCAAGCAGATTCCCATTGGGCGGCTGGGCACCCCGGACGATATCGCCAACGCGGTGCTGTTCCTCGCGAGCGAAGAAAGCGGGTATATTACCGGGCAAGTCCTACCCGTAACCGGTGGCTGGGTGTAACTGCTCCAGCGAGTTCGCCATGAAGCAACTCACGATTGTGGTGAAGCCATTCCGGGCCGAGGCCGTGCTGCGGGTGCTCGTGGAACTGGGCGTCACCACGTGCGCGGTGCGCGAAGCGAAGGGTTATGGCCGCCAGAAAGGCTATCTGGATCGATACCGCGGCTCCGAGTACAGCACGGCTTACTTGCCCAAGATCGAGATCACGGTCTGGGTCACCGATGAGCAAGGGGCCGAGTTGCGCCAGCAGGTTCCGCGGGTAGCCCGGACCGGGCGAATCGGTGATGGCAAGGTATTCGTCGTCCCGCTCGCGTGGCCCGAGGCGATCGAATTCTGAATGGCCGCTTGTCGGGCTTCGCTCGGCCTGGCCCGGCAGTCCCGGCTACTTCTGTCGCCGCCGGATGGACGGAATCAGGTACTCGTGCAGCGCCGTCGTGAGGTTGTACACCGGTGCGTGCCCCCAATCGTTGCGGGCGGCCGAATCGTCCACATCGGCGGGCCACGAATCGACAATTCCTTGCCGCTTCACATCCACCTGGGTCACGATCTCGGCACCCGGGAACGCCGCTCGGGCTTCTTCTACAAACTCGGCAGCAGTCGGTGCAAACGATCCCACATTGTAAACGCTTCGGGTTAATTGCGTGGGTTCGGCCGACATCAAGCGGAGGATGGCGTCGACGGCGTCGGGCATGGCCATGAACGGAATGCAGGTGTCGGGGCGTACGAAGCATTCGTAGCGGTTGCCGGCCGCGGCCGTGTGCAGCATTTCGGGTGCGTAGTCGCTGGTGCCCCCGCTGGGTACCGTTTCCGCCGAGATGAGCCCGGGAAAACGCAGGCAGCGGAAGTCGATCTTGCCACTGAGCGTTTCTGCGGCGAGTTGCTTGTAGTGCAGAGCGTAGTACCGCCCAAGGTGCTCACAATACAGCTTGTTCGCACCGTACATGGTCGTGGGGAAGTTGAAATCCACTTCGCGGATACGCCCGGCAGTCGCCTTGGTCTCTCGATCGGGTAACCCGTACGCAGCAATGCTGGAGGGGTAGAAGAAGACCACGGGCCGACCGTGGCTTTCCCCCTGCTTCTGGGCGAACTCCAACAGGTTCAGCGTTCCTTCCACGTTCACCTTGTGGGCGAGCGCCGGGCTGAACTCGCTTCGCGTGGAGAGTAGCGCCGCGAGGTGATACACGCGATCGACCTCGTACTCGGCGATGATCCGCTCCAACAGTTGCACATCCAGAATGGAACCCAGGAATTGTTGCCGGACCCGGGCCGCGAGATCGGGGTGCAGCGGGTTGAGGTCGAGCGTGATGACCGGGCGTGTCCCTTCGGCGGCCAGTCGCGCAATCAGTGCATGACCAATCTCGCCCGAGGCACCAGTGATGAGCACGGAGGGGTTACGCGACATTCAGGTGGCTCGCCTCAAGTGATGTTGACAGAAACCCGGGTGGGCAGATTATTCTCCGCTGCCCAACCGGCAAGGATGTCGGAAAACTCATGGACGAATCCGGGGAGAACGCACGGATGCGGGTTGTCGTACGATCACTCTGCTTACTGGCATTGCTCGCGGGCGTCACTTCTGCTGCTCACTCGCAACAAGACCCGGGCGTTCAACCAGCACCCGGTGGCGGAGTCAACTTCCTGAACTTCGGGGCCGGCTCACCCGCACCAACCAATGGCGGTGTCGCTGTTTCGGTGAGCCAGAAGGCCGCACTGACTTATACCTGCACCAAGATTACCCTTCAGATCATCCGCACTTCGGATTCGAAGGTTCTGGACAGCATCGTCTTTAACAACCCGGCAGCTACGGTCAACAAATCGTTCACCGGCCTGGGCAATTCGGTGGAAGTGCGCGTGCAAGTCGATGCCGTCTTCCAGAGCGGGAGTTGGTTCGATTTCAAGGATCGCACCCAAACCGTGGTCACCAAGTAAGTGATTGGCTCAAGCCCTACGCCACCCATTCCCCGAGGAGCAGCTCGATGACCCGACTCGCGCAACAGCACCGGAACCGTGCGTTCACACTCCTCGAATTACTGATCGTGGTCGCCATCCTGGCCATCCTGATCGGCCTGACGCTGCCGGCGGTGCAGCGGGTCCGCGAAGTGGCTGTGCGATTGAAGGGAATGCATCAGCTCCGGCAGATTGGCCTGGGCTTGCACAACTACGCGGCAACGCAAGGCCGGATGCCCGGTTTCGTGTACCTCGATCGCCGCCATGAACGCGATGAGCCACCACTCGACGCGATCCTGTCGTATGTAGAAGCCTCTCGTGATCAGAAAGTGGCGCTCTATCTCTCGCCGGTCGATCCCACTTCGGCCCTGCCATTGCCGCGTGGCACGGTTCCCGGCGACAGTAGCTTTGCGATCAACAAGCTCGCCTTTGGTGGGCTTCCCGATCCTGCTGTGGCCTTCACCGATGGCATGTCGAACACCATTGCCGTGGCCGAACACTATGCCCGGTGCGGCCCGAATGGCCGGTTCAATTTCCATTACACGCTGCGGCACAGCTCGGTTGAACCGTACGATCTGCTGGGGCTCAATGAAGTGCGTCGGGCGAGCTTTGCCGACCCCTATTACGGCGATGTGGTGCCCGTACCCGATGGTGCCGGAGGGGTGCGACCTTCTCGCATGGGTGCTACGTTCCAGGTCACCCCGCAACCCGACCTGTGCGACCCCTTCATTCCGCAGACCGGGCACCCGGCTGGCATGCCGGTGTTACGCTTTGATGGCTCCGTTCGCCTCATCACCCCAGGCGTGAACCCCCGGGCATTTTGGGCAGCCGTCACCCGCGACGGAGGTGAGGCAATCTCGCTCGATTGATCTGCTCCAACAACAGAACAATGGCCATAAGTTAGCGGGCCATCGAACTTGATCCGCGGATAGAGTGTTCACACGGGGTATGAGCTTACTCAAGCTGAACTGGTTCGCCTCCACTTCGGCTTGCCATAGCCAGTACAGTGTCGGCAGCAGAATATGGCATAAAGCGAACGGAACCATCAGCAAGAAGGAAGTTGGCCCCACCACTGTGAAGACTCCAGACATGATAACGATCGCCGGGGTTCTCCAATCGGCCTGGGCCAAACTGACCCTTCACC
>JBGTAO010000654.1:0-3311 GCA_041749835.1 Gemmata sp.
CTGGTTGTAGAAGTTCGCGTTCCCGAGTGCGATCAGAGTGGGCTTGGGCAGTGCCGGTTTCACGGCAACCGCGGCCGCACTACTGATGGCAGCGGCGGCGATCTGGCTGGCTTCTTGAGGCGAACTGATCACTGGGCGTTCAACCCGTGGCTCGATGACGATCCCCAGGGCTCCGCTCATGGCAGCGGCAGCGATCTGGCGGGCCTCTTGCTCGGCTTGCCGCTTCGCCTCTTGCTCGGCTTGCTTTTGGAGTTCCTCGGCCATCTTCGCTGCGGGGTCCACCGGCGCTTTCTTTTCCGGTTTGGGCAGCAGATGCTTATCCGCATACCAGAACACCGCGGTGAACGTGGCTGCAATCAGAAAGAAGAAGATCAGGTTGGAACGCATGAGGCCGCCGTGCAAGTACGGGATACAATACTATGTGGGGCTATCTTAGCAGGTCCGGCCACGCGCGACGTGACTTCGCCGATTCCTAACTTCGCAACCCATTCCAAACGCCAAGACGCACCGGAAGCCCACGGTAACGGTCACCGTGGGCTTCACTGAATATCTGGACGCTCTTGCGGCGATTTATCGCCCTTCACCCAGGCGATCGCCGAGGAAATCGTCGAGGTCGGGGATCGCGTGAATCTTGTCGCGTGTTTGCTTCCAATCGTACTCGATTCGGCGAAACTTGATGGTGTCGTTATCGAGCACCACGTAGCACGAACGCCAGTTTCCATCACGAGGTTGGCCAACGCTGCCAACGTTACAGAGCGTTTTGCGGCCATCCAGTTGGTAGGCGTGATCGAGCTCTTCGGGGCTCAGGAACTGCAGGTTCTCGGTAAACACACCGGGAACGTGCGTGTGCCCCTGGAAGCAATAACGCTCCACTAGGGCGAAGATCCGTTCCATCTTCCGTTGGTTGTAAATGTCTTCCGGAAAGACATACTCGTTGAGCGGGTTGCGAGCCGAGCCATGAACGAACAGGTAGCCGTTCTCGCGATGGCTGCGGGGCCGTTCGGCGAGGAACTCCCAGCGCTTTTCCCGAATCGCACGTGATTCACCGGGCGTTTCGAGCTGGGCCCGCGTCCAGAAGATGGCCCGTTCCGCCGACTGGTTGAAGCCATCAGGATCGAACATCGCGCCCTGATCGTGATTCCCCAAAAGCACCAGTTTCGCGTCCATCACCAGGTCGATACACTCGCGTGGGTTCGGGCCGTACCCGACGATATCCCCCAGACAGTAGATCTCACTGATGTTTTGCGACTTAATGTCGGCCAGCACAGCCTGGAGTGCTTCGAGGTTGCCGTGAATATCGCTGATGATCGCCTTCACGCCGGTGTTCTCGCAGAATCGGGCGGGGCCGGACCGCGGCCGGAACCAGGGATAATCCTGAAGTATATCTCACAGAGCCGGTACGGTAAACACTGGAACATGCGGGGCCTACCGAGGAACTGAGCAATCTGCGCAGTCCCAGCCCGCAGACTCCGCACAGATTCCTGAGCGGTGTTCCAGATGCTCGCGAACCGCGATGGACTCTTACGATTACCCGGATTGTTCCGGTTGCTGCACAATCGGTGCGGTCGGTTGCGGGAACTGATGGGTTTAACCCGCTTCATCCGCATTCGGATCGCCCCGAATCCGAAATGGCCGCGGAAGCCCGATTCACACGTTTCCCGTGCGTTACTTGTTTTTCCCAAGCACGAAGTTGCGGAAGGCCTGATTGAGTGGGTCGCTCTCCTCGGCAAACTTCACGATAATGGTAATGTGATTGCGATTCTTGCAGAGCAGTAGTTCACTGGGGCATTCCGCCTTCTGAAGTGCCGCGTGCATATCCTTGGCCATCTCGTCGAGGTGTTCGTAATCCTTGTCGGCGTAGGCGATCAAGAACGGCGGGTGTTTGCCCTTCACGTTGAACAACGGCGACGCTTTCTTGCACAATTCTTCGTTCGCGCCGAATGCCTTCTCAAAGATCGATTCGTTGTGGTAGATGCGATAGACACCGCTGAATGCCGCCACGCCTTTGATCTCGGCCGGAGAGTGCTTGTGTACTTTCAGATACTGCGGATCGGTTGCGAGGAGCGAGACCAGGTGCCCGCCCGCGGAGTGACCGCACAGGAAGATGCCATCGGTATTGCCACCGTACTTCCCCATGTTTTCGCAGGTCCAGGCGAAGGCACTGGCCACGTCCTCGATATGCCCCGGGTGCTTCACTTTTGGCGTGAGCCGGTAATTGCAGATCACAAACCCGATGCCCTGCTTGGCGAAGATCTCTCCGAACCCGGCGTAGATGCTTTTGTTCCCCGATTCCCACGAGCCACCGTGCACGAACAACACCACCGGGAAGTTCTTCGCACCCTTGGGACAGTAGACATCCAGCGTGTGGCGATCTTTGTCCGAATCGGCGTCGGTGCGGTAGCGAATGTCCTTGTGAGTCTCGACGGTGTATTGCTTCGGCACGGCCGGCTTCACCTCTGTCGGATTCGCGGCGACCGGTACTTGTGCTCGCACCAAGTCTGTGCTCAGCCCCGCCAGTACGAACATGCTGAAAATCACCCGCAGCATAACCCACCTCTTCGGGGAGTTGGAACTCGGACTCACAACACCGCCCACTTGCCGTCGCCGCTCGTCTTGATCGGGCTTTCACTTATTTGCCAGGACGGACTGTCGCCGCTTCGAAGTTGCGCTGAAACTGCCACACGGCTTCCAGAAGTTCTGCGTCTGTCGCTTCCCCCAGGCCGCACCCGTGGAGGTCGCTGCATAACTCTCCGATGGCGGTCATAAGCTGACCTGCTCGCATCTCGGGAATGACCTCGGACAACGATCGGAGTGCTGTGAATAACTCCGACTTCGTGTCCCATTCACTCATAACCGATCCCTCACGCACGGGGAACTGCCCCGACTCCGCCGGTATCGCTCGATCACAAGGATCGGAACAGTCTCACCGGGGGCAAACTTCGCGATCCGGGTGGCCCGGGTGACGCCATCGATAATCTCCAGGATGCCGTCCGGATCCTCGTAAACGAAAATCGGTGGCATGTCGGTCTTTGAGATTCCGTAGTGTCGAGGTTGCAGATGCAACTTCCACGGGTCGGCACCGTTGGCACGGCTTGGCGGAAGACGCAGATCGCGGGGGATCAACCTGCCGAATCGACTGACTCATGCGCGACGCAGCTACCTTCCAAACACGCGCGACAACAGCCCCGCTTTGGAGGCCAAGCAGTAGAATTATAACTCACGCTTCGTTCCAGGGGTAATTGTTACTGGCTTTCTGCCACGGTTCTTGCCTGCGTTGCAGATGCGGCATCAGTTGCTGGGGAGCCGAAAGC
>JBGTAO010000655.1:0-5304 GCA_041749835.1 Gemmata sp.
GACCCAGCGTCGTTCGCGACCGGCTTCAAACCCTACCCGATTGTGCCAGTGATTCAACGCCTTATCGCTGATGGTTCACTGGCTCCGCACGCGATCATCGACTGGGGCGGCGGTGAACCCACGATCTACCGCGAGTTCGACGAACTGCTGGAAATCCTGTTGGCACATGGCACCTTCCACTACATCCATAGCAACGGCACGCACTTTCCCAGTGCAATGCGGCGAACCCGCGCGGCGCATCGTGTGCACATCATTTGCTCGATCGATGCCGGTTCATCGGAAACGTACTTCCGGATTAAGGAACGCGATTACTTCGAACGGGTTTGGCAGAACCTGGCCGAGTATGTCCGCCTCGGCTCAATTGTCACGCTCAAGTACATCATGAAAGAGGAGAACTGCGGGCTCGACGATCTTGTAGGGTTCGTCGATCGTGCGCGGCTGCTCCAACCACGCGATGTCCTGATCGATTACGACTACGATTTTCCGGACCCCGGACCTCGTGTGATTCAAGCAATGGCTCGCCTGCGAGCCATGCTCGGGGAAGCAGGTCTCCCGGCACGCTTCGGGTTCACGGGTTTGAACTTTGCACCGGAATTCAACATCGAAGGCCGCGCTCAGGCTCAGTTCGATGCGGAGCAACATGACCGTGGCCACGGCGAATCGCTCCCGTTTCGGAACCCAAAAACGATGCCTGGCCATGGTCTGCTCTCGCGGTTGAAAGTCTGGGCCCGCAAACCGTCACTGGGTTGGCCGGGGCGCGAGGTTGTGCAATGGTTGGACCAGAATCTTCCGGCGCACTGGGCGGCCGGTGGCACCTATGCCACAACCGTTCGAGTGCGGAACCAGGGTACGCGGATCTGGGGTGTCGCGCCGCAGACCACCCGCCCAATCGAACTCGTTGCGCTCATTGATGGTGCAGTCGTGCAAACGACTCGAGTCAATCAGGCGACCGCGCCCGGGCAGGAAGTCGAATTTCGAATGGACTTGAAGTTCCCCAGTACGGCGCGATCACACTGGGAAGTGAAACTGGCATTGATCGAGCAAAACCGCTGTTGGCTCGAACAACTTGGTGGTGCAGTGCTGGTAGCAACCGTCGCAGCGATGCCGCCTTGGAGTGCTGATCTGGAGAAGGCTCGCACTGAGATGCGCGTGATGCCGGAGCAACCCGTCCGTGCGAAAGCCTGGCAACTTCCCCTCGCAACTGATACTGGAACTAGAAGCAACTGCCGATCGGCTTGAGTATGGCCTGCAGGTTCCGCGGGCCACGAGTTCCAACCCGCGAGACCGCCGCCGTGCCAGCCGAAATCACGTCCGAGATCGTGCAACTCTTCACGGCCTGGTGCATCGTTGCAACTGTGGCAATACCGATTGGTGTGCTCGCCGTGTGGTGGTCGCGAGCACGATCACTCCCGCTACTGCCCCGGTGGTCGTTGCAACACGTGCCCTGGCGTGGCTTCGAGGCCATGGTCACAATCATCGTGATACTCGGAGCACTTCCGGGGCTCATGTTGATGCTACTGTCAGCTTCGGGCTTCTTTGAACAACTCTACGGGCCGCAGTTTCCACCGCTCCCTACCAATGAGCTATCCGCCGTGGAGGCAGCAGCTGCAATAGCCGGGTTGCCTGCAGCGATTGCTCAGGAAGAACTCCAGGCGATGGCCGCCGTGTTGCGACGGCTCTGGGCCGGGGTGCTGGTGCTGCCCGTGCAACTTGGCCTCTTGATCCTGGCTTGTCGACGACTCTACCCGCAGTGGCATCCCAAGGTGGCGCAACCTTTCGTTCCACGCTTGGGACTCGCAGTTCTGGCGTGGGCTGTCTTCTCGCCGCTTGTGCTGGGACTCAACGTGTTCGTGATCGCGCTCTTTTCGTATTTCGGGATCGCTTACGACGAGCATGATCTCACGAAGTTGACAAACCGACCGCTTGGCGACACCGTGCTGTTCGTGATCCAGGCTTGCGTGGCCGCGCCGGTCGTGGAGGAAGTGGTCTTCCGAGGTGTGATTCTGTTTTGGCTGGTGGGCGGGCCAAAAGAAGCGGCACTGGGTAAGCATCATGTTCCGGCCCGAGCGGCCATGGTGGTGGTTGCAGCAGTGCTGTTCGCGGCTCTAACAGGGAATCGAGCGCCCATCATTTTCCAGCTACTGCTGGTACTGGGCTGGTTAATCCTGGTCGTGCGCTTCCGCGCCACGAGACGGACGGTCGGTGCCGTGTATGCTTCGGCATCCCTGTTTGCAGCGGTTCATTCATCGGTGTGGCCGTCGCCCATTCCGCTTTTCACGCTGGGTTTGGTGCTGGGTTGGCTGGCCGTTCGCACCCGGGGCGTGCTGGTGCCGGCGATTGTGCACGGGCTATTCAATGCGGTTGCGGTTGTGATGGTCTTACGCGGCGGCGCGAACTGACGGATGGGATTTCGGAATCTGCCCGAGCACAGACTGATAGACGCAGAACGTCTGCTGAGCCGCCGTGGTCCAGTTAAAGCGGGCTGCATGTTCGACCGCTGTCCGGCGGTAGGAATCCCAGTGCTCAGGGTTGGTGATTGTCAGCCGCATGGCTTCGCGCCACCCCATGAGATCGTCTGGCTCCAACAGGGGAGCATTCTTCCCGACAACTTCGCGCACCGCATCCGCTGTGGAGACGACAGACACACCACCACAAGCCATCATCTCGACCGGGGGCAAGCCGAATCCTTCGTAGTACGAGGGGTAAAACAGCGCATCTGCTCCTGAATACAGCCCCGGTAGATCGGCGTCCGCCACATATCCCAGATACCGAACACCCCGATGGCGAGCTTCCAATTCAAACAGTTCCCGTTCGGGCTCCGATTTCCAGCCCCATGATCCCCCCAGAATGAGGGGACACTGCTCCCGCATTGGAGCAGGTAGATCGCAATAGGCTCGCAGCAATGTCGTGAGGTTCTTGCGCGGTTCAATGGTGCCGACATAGAGCAGATAGCGACTTGGTAAGCTGAGGCGGTCGCGCACCACGGCAATTTCTTCGGGCGATTGGGGGCGGTACTGCGTACCAATGCCGCAATGAACGGTCGTGACCCGATCAGGAGCCAGGCCCAGAATACGCAACGCTTCCGATCGCACAGCTTCTGAATCAACGAGGATATGAGCCGCCAGGCTGATTCCGCGGTTGAAGGCGGATTCGTAACGCTGGACACGCTCGGCCGGATGCCATTGCGGAAAGAGAATCACGGAAAGGTCGTGGACTGTCACCACCGTGGGGAGCGGTGTCCGAAACGGGACCAGGTTCGGTTCGTGATAGAGATCGAAACGACCAAGTCGGGCTGCGAGTTGAAAGTGTGCTGCGTAACCGATGCGAGCGCCGCGTAACAGGACGGTTCGAAGTACCGATGAGCGAGTTGCACGTGGTGGACCCGCGGGCTGACATGTGGAGGAATGGGAACCGAAGATCCGGGTGGCCAGACGCTGGGCAGTGGAACCTGGGTAGAGCCAAAAGCGATCGTCCGGGGCCATCTGAACCAGTGCCCGGTGCAAGTTCGCCGTCGTATGCCCCACACCAGTTTTGGGCCGAATTGCCGACGCACCATTGAACAACACACGCATCGGCGCACACTCCTCGTACCACGATCGTTACGCTGCTGCCTGCGCCCGTGCGTTGGCCCGGTTCACGGCATCACGGTAGGCTTCAACCACGGTGTCGGTGGGGCCTTCCATCTTCACGCGGCCCTTTTTGAGCCAGAGCGTTCGATTGCACATCTTGGTGATGGTGTCGAGATCGTGCGAAACGACGACCATGAGCCGCGCGGTTGACATGAGTTCCTTCATCCGCGAGCGGGCCTTGAGTTGGAAGGCCATATCGCCGACTGCGAGCACTTCGTCGATCAGCAGCACCTCGGGTTCGGTTGCCGTAGCGATTGAGAACGCCAGTCGCATACGCATACCAGCCGAGTAGTTCCGGACGGGTAACGTCAGGAACTCTCCCAGTTCCGAGAACTCGCCGATGCCATCAATCTTGGCTTTGAGGGATGCGGGGCTTTCACCTTGGAGAAATGCACGATAGGCAATGTTTTCCCAGCCGGTCGCGTCCTGTTCAAAGCCCAGCGTGATATCGAAGAGGGAACAGATCTTCCCCTCGACCGTGCAGCTTCCCTGCGTCGGAGGGTAGATCCCGGCCAGCATTTTCAACAGCGTAGTTTTGCCCGCACCGTTGTGACCAATGACGCCGATGCGGTCACCATCTTGAGCGGTCAGTGTGATGTCGCTGAGTGCGTGAATCGTCACTTCCGGATTGAGCGACTTCCGGAACATCCCCTTGACGAGGTACTCTTTCAGACTGATCTGGCGATTCTGCCGCACGGTGAACGTGATGGACGCAGCATTCGCTTCGATGACTGGCATGCGGTTGCTCCAACGGGGCCCGACCGACGAGGCAAGAAACACATCGCCCGGTTCGCATCACGGGCTTGCACTGTGATCTCAAGGAGTATCTGAACGCAACTCAATCACAGGTGGAAAATGACCCGTTTGTGCAACCAGGCCACCATACCTGCTGCCAACCCCACCAACGCCAGTGTTGCTCCGATGCCCGCGAGGTACAACTCGGGTGTTGGCATTCGCCCGGTCAAGAGAGGCGTTCGACCCAGTTCCAATAGCCAGTACACCGGGTTGGCATCCACCATCCAACCGAGTTGCTTATCGTCCAGAAGCCGGCGGGTATACATGATCGGCGTCAGGAAGAACATGATCTGAGCGCCAACTTCCAATAAGTGCTGCGTATCGTGAAAGTACACGGTGGCAAATGCGCTGATCGTCGCTGCTCCCCAGGCGGCAAACAGAATGAGGACCAATCCCGGGAGCACAAGGAATACTCGGAAGACCACGGTAGGGTCGCGTTGGAAGATGGCGATCATGCTCACCACCACGGCCAGCGCAATCAGCGAATGAATCGCCTGCCCAAGGACGGTTCGCAGCGTGTAGACGGTGTACGGGATTGGGCTCTGGCGAATGTAAGCCTCGTTCGTTGCAAAGCAGCGGCAACCATTCAGGGCTGAGTCGCGGAGGAACCCCCAGACCGCCATCCCCGTCAGGACAGAAGCGGCGTAATTGATCGGATCGCCGTTCCCCAGCAGATTGCTGAACACGAGCGTGAAGACGATGGTCATCGCGATGGGATTCAACAGAGACCATCCGATACCGAGCATGGAACGTCGGTATCGTTGCCGCAAATCGAGGCGCACGAGCGCCATCAAGAAATAGCGGAACTTCCACATTGCTGTGAGATGCTGGATCATCCTTGACCCCGGACAGTGATCAGACGGGGATCAATTCTCCCCCG
>JBGTAO010000656.1:0-5107 GCA_041749835.1 Gemmata sp.
GAAGCCTGCACCACACCCAAAGGCGGCATCATCTACAGCTACGCCAACTCGGGCGGCGTGGCCCGCAACGGCGAGGAACGCCCCCCGCTGACCGCCGCCGCCGTCGCGTGCTCCTTCGGGGCCGGGCAGTACAAGGGCGAACTCGCCAAGCGCTGGGTCAAGTTCTGCAAGGACAACATTCCCTTCGCCAAGGGCCGTGTCGCTCACGATGAATATCAGAGCTATTACTTCGCTCAGTTCGTCTACGTGCTCGGCGAAGAACGCTATGGCGAGATGTTCCCGAAGGAAGACAAGAATAGCTGGCTGACGTGGTCGAAGTACAAAGAGGCAATGTTTCCGTACTTGCTCGATCAGCAAGACAAGAACACGGGTGCCTGGAGCGGCGGCTACATCGGGCCGGTCTTCTCGACCTCGGTAAACCTCTCGATCCTCCAGTTGGAAAAGGGAATCCTGCCGCTCTTCCAACGCTAGCGTTTACGGATGCGAAGCCCGCATCATGAGAATCGGATCAACTGAAGCGTGAGCGAGGGAATATCATTGGGCCTTCGCTCACGCTCGTTTTGTAGGGTCACTGGGGAGTCGTGGGGACTGCCAACGTGTGATACGGGAACTTCCTGCTGATCGGCGTGCTCGTCTTGGCAGTAGGACATATCCGATCTCGCAGCCTGGTCTCTCACACGGGCGGGTGGTCGCGAGTTGTCTGCTGGTGGTCATCTTGTTACAGGTGTTGGCACCGCGTTGGTACATCCTCTCAACACTGCTGCAAATCGGGCTCGGCCTGGCGCTCGTTCTCGATCGCGTGATCATGCAGGCCGTCGCTCAGTCGCGAGCCAATGAGCGATAGCAACTTGTGGTAATCTCGAACCGGGTACAGTATCGTCATCACTTCGTCGGGCTTCGGGTTGCTCGTCTTGGCTCGCCATCGAACTCGCTTCACCCCGGGTGCGGCTTCGCGCCCTCCACGCTATTCATGGGAGTTGGCCGATGATTCGTTCGATGTCGGGAGTTTTCGCGGCGAGTGTTGCAATCGCACTGGGCTTCACATCACCCGTTAAAGCCGAAGATTGGGGCCAGTGGTTGGGGCCGAAGCGCGATGCCGTGTGGACCGAGAAGGGGTTACTCACGGCCTTTCCCAAGGATGGCCCGAAAGTCGTGTGGCGTCAGCCGATCAGTGAGGGTTACGCTGGCCCCGCGGTTGTGGCAGGGAAAGTCTACATTACCGATCGCGTAAAAGGTGAAGCCGATCCGAAGAATCCGCTGCCCCGGGGAACGCTTCCGGGTCAGGAGCGGGTCCATTGCTTGAACGCGGCCGATGGCAAGACACTGTGGACGCACAGCTACGATTGCCCCTATGTCGCGGTCTCGTATCCGTCGGGGCCACGAACCACACCGGTGGTGGATGGCAACCGGCTCTACACGCTTGGCACGATGGGAGACCTGTTGTGCTTGGATACGGCCAATGGAAAGGTGCTATGGTCCAAGAGTTTCCCAAAGGATTACAAGGCTCCCACACCGGCCTGGGGTTGGTCGGCGCACTTGCTGCTCGACGGCGATCAGTTGATTGCGCTCGTGGGTGGCGAGGGGCAGGCGGTTGTGGCGTTCGACAAGGCCACGGGCAAAGAGAGGTGGAAAGCCCTGACGACCAAAGAGATTTGTTACTCGCCGCCCGTCATCATTGAAGCCGGGGGCAAGCGTCAACTCATTGTCTGGCTCTCCGATTTCGTCAGTTCATTGGATCCCCAGACCGGCACCGAGTACTGGAGCCACAAACACCCCGGAGTAGGCGATGCCGCTCGGCCCGCGGTTTCGATCGCCACGCCGAAGCTGGCCGGCGATAAGCTCCTGGTATCGTCCTTCTACCACGGCACTCTATGCCTGACGCTGGATCAGGATCAACCCGCGGCCACGGTGGCCTGGCAAACGAAGAACACGTACCCTAAGCCGGTCGAGGGGCTCAACGCTGTCATGACGAGCTTGCTGGTGCGCGATGGTCACATCTACGGAATCGCGGGAATGGGCGAACTCGTTTGTCAGAAGCTCGCAACCGGCGAGATCGTGCGGACTGGCAACGAGATCTTCGGCGACAAACCAGCGTTTTGCGGTGCGGTGTTCTGGGTTGATGCCGGCGAACATGTGTATGGCCTGACCGATCAGGGCGACTTCGTCGTGCTGAAGCTGACACCCGAGAAGTGCGAGGTGCTCGCCTCGGCACATGTGTTGGAGCCTACGCATGCCGCGCGAGGGCGGCGGGCGGTTTGGTCGCACCCTGCGTTTGCGGGAAAGCATGTTTATCTGAAGAACGACAAGGAGATCGTCTGCCTATTGCTGGCCAAGGCTTGAAGTCGCCTTCAGAATGGTGAGTGGTCGGCATAGGTGGCAAAGATGGGGCAGCCGATCGCCCACGGCTTGTATTGCGACCAGTAGTGAACCAGATGCACATCGTGTTCGGACGCCAGACCTTGCGTCCGACCCTTCCAGCCACCCCGATTCCCATCGGGCCAAACCCGCGTGATGCCGGCACAGCTATTCCATTCAGGCCCAATCTCGGGGTGCGTGTAGTCGTAGCCGATGGTCTGGAAGTAGCGGAACAGCACCGCTTGATCGGCCCCCGGGCAGGCGAACATCTCCTTCTTTGTGAACCGCGTGGTCTGGTTGAGGGGTGCTGCGGTTTGCTGCACCGCGAGCATGGCCTGAAGATCGTAACAGGTCGGGTCGCCCACCAGTTGCAGCCCGGAGTTCAGGAAAGGCGTGCGGTGGGTGCGATCGTCGCCCGCCACCCATTGATGGTTGATGCCAATCCAGGGCTTTGCGGTCCGGCGTTCCCAGAGGTAATTCAAGTCGCTCAGTGTCACAGTATCGGCATCGAGATACAGGAACGGGAAGTCGAGGGCGGCCAGGTTTGCCAGCTTGAAGCGGAGGTTGAAGTGCGGATGACCGACATCATGTGATGGTGCCGCGATCACTTCAAGATCGACCGCACGCCGCTGTTCCGGCGTGGTGAACGGGCGATGATCCTCGTACAAGATGGTGATACTTTCCGCACCGTGGGCAATCACCGAGTCGAGGAACATCGCGCACATCTGGCGGTACCGGGGTTCCGGCGGGTAGTTCATGATCGTCACGAGCTTCAACCGGTTATCCGCCACGGCCCCTCCCGCGTTCACGAATCGCAACTCGCACGCATCAATTGCCCTCCGTATTCATTGTGTCCAAGAGTCCGATTGCAAACCAGTGGTGGTTTGGAGGAGGTGAATGCAGCATCGATGCCGGAAAATGAACCGCCCGGGCAGAGTCGCGTGGGCGTACGCAACCCCTCTCCCGGGCGGTGTTCCGAGGGCGATCCGGAACGTGTTCTGGTGAATCAATAAAGGCCCGACCTGGGCGAGGTCGGGTGATCGCTGGGCGGGACCGTTGGACGGTGATGAGAGAGTTTGGGCGCTTTGGGCGAAACTTTCATCAGTGCGGTCTGTGCGACACAAGGAGTAATAGCAGCGATTGCGCCAAAGCGGATTTCTTTCGATTAATTATTTTAAATCGTTTATCATTAATCGTTTGCGCAATATTTATTCTGGAAGAACGCTGGAAAGCGGGTGTCGGCTTCCCCGACAAGCCTTCGAAAACTGTCGGGAATACCTCCGGACATTGTCTTGACCTCCGGGCAGGATTGGTTACAATACACTACAGACCGGCCACGGTCTCCAAGCCTCTTGGGCGACGGTTTGGGGGCAGGTGGCCGGTCTCTTTGTTTCTACTCACATCGTTTCTACTCACATCTACGCAAACACTGTAATCACTTCTTTCACGTAGTTCCTCATTTTCGGTTTCGCCTCAATCACGGCCAAACTCAGTATCGGTGCTGCCCAAGTCCCAGACTTGTTCCCGTAATCGGAGCGCGGTTGCGAGCGGATTCTCCCATGAGGGTGCGCCAAGGATCGTTGCCGTTCGCGTTTCCACATGACCGTCGGCGAAGCAGACATTCGCCATCCCGCCGTGGCGGAAGTGCGTATTGGGAAAGCGCTGCGAGGGTGCGGAGAGGAACCAGTTCTCGGTCAGTTTGTCGAACGGCGCGCTGAACGGCACATTCGCGGAATCGGCAAAGGCGATGGTGTTGGAAGTGCCACGGCGATTCACGACCGACACGATCGTTTCACCGGCCACATCTCAGTTCGAGAATTGATCGTTGTAGGCGTAGCTAGCCACGGGAAGATCGAAGCGAAGCGTGAAGCGATCCGGGCTGAAACTCGGGCACTGCACGATTGCCCGATTCCCTTCCAGATAGGGCGAGAGGATTCCCCGGCTGGGGTCCATCATTCGCGGGTTCGTGGTGTTGTTCGTAATCAGACCGAACCAATACAGATCAATGTACGCGAGCGTGGGGGCCGAGCGTTGCGACGACACCGTAAAGCGTTCACCGTTGGTGTTCGCGTGATTGTGCAAGGCCAGCCCCAACTGCTTCAAGCTATTGGCACACTTGATACGCGCGGCCGCTTCCCGAACCTTCTGAACAGCCGGTAACAGCAGGCCGATCAGGATGGCAATGATCGCGATTACCACCAGCAATTCGATCAGTGTAAACGCGCGCTGCGATAGACGGCCCTTGGCCATCGAAGACTGAAACATGGAGTGTCCCCACTCACCGGGTCCGGGTGAGACGGTGGGGTTCAGACTGCGCAAGCCGGAAACGGGAAGGTGAACGACAACGTGCCAGTTCAGGGGCCCGCCCGCCGGCGGCCTGGGTCCGAGGCCCCGAACGAAGAAGTGACGGGCAGGTCTTCTGGCTTACGGTTCGTAGCGACGGCTCGATGGCCTTCCCGCACAAGGAGTGCAGTGGCTAGGTTATCGTCCGTCTGACCGAATACAGCAGCGGCCCTGCGCCGGATTCACACCGGCTTCCCTTTTCATCCCCGCGCGATCGAACGATCGGCGGAGAACCCGTCGCGTGTGGTTTAGTAAAACCGTTGTGAGTGACCAGACAGCCTACTTCCAGGACCGCCGTGCTTCCCCTCGGGTTGGGACGACCGCGGTCCCAGGGAACCTGTCAACACGACCGCAGTGCTTCTCCTTGGGTTGGAGCGACCGCAGCTCTTCCCCTGGGACCGGGGGGCCC
>JBGTAO010000657.1:0-9140 GCA_041749835.1 Gemmata sp.
TCCCGCATCACGGCGGCCATGTTGAACACGGCGATGGTCGGGCGTGCGCCCGGGGCCGCCTGTGCTGCCGGTGCCGGGGCTCCACCCGGGCCCTGGGCCAGCGATGCCTCGGCCAGGAGCAACATTCCCCCGAACCCGGCCAGTGCAGTCAGATACGTTGTGGACCGCTTCACTCCTTGCCCTCCTCTGCTCAGTGTCGGCGGCTCAGGGGGTTCCGGTCCCCTGGCCTACCCGTCGATCGGGCGGCAAGTACCGCCCGCCACCGGTCGTCGAACGACCGGCGTTACGCCGGTCTCCGTTCCCCACTCGGTGCCGTGAGCGTGGGTATCTACCCAAACCCTGCGGACAGGTCAATCGAGAAGTCCTCGTGCACTGTTTCTCCAGCCCAGCACGCCCGAAAGCCGATAATCCTCCCAGTAAGTGTGGCGAACTCGCCGCTTCTCCGTATTGCTCGAGTACCGTGAATGACCGCAATCGCCCGGCTTTTTGTGCCGTTGCTCGTGTTGGCTGCTGGCGTGGCGCTCGGAGCCATGCCCACGGGCTGTCACCGCAAAGAGGCAACTGCGGTGGCGACGGTCCGTGGTGTGGTCACTTTTCAAGGCGAACCGCTTGGCGGGGGTTTGGTGGTCTTCAGTCCCGATCACGATCGGGGGCACGCGGGGAAGTCGGCACGCGGGGAAGTTGCCACCGATGGTACCTTCTCCTTGTCGTGCGCCGAAGGCCAATCGATCGCGGCGGGGTGGTACCGCGTGGCAATTGCTCCGGCACCCACGCTCTTGATCGAGGCGGCTTCGGATCGGCCGATCTTTCCTCGTCAGCTTTCCCGCCCGGATAAATCGCAGCTTGTCCGCGAGGTGAAGCCAGGGCAGGAGAACGTCTTCGAGTTCGCCGTGGAAGTGCCGAATGGTTGAGCAGAAGCTGCCGTTACCCGCACCCAAGCGGAAGCGCAATTGACAGCCGTTCCTGCGCTGTGTTACGACATCTTCTCACCACGGATGATGTTGCCGGAGCGCAGGATGCTGCTCGTGTCCACGGCTGCGACCAGCCAACCCATTTCAGCGACGACCGCTGCCGCACAAACGGTAGAAGTCTCGGTATGTATTGCGAACTGGAACTGTGTCGAGCTGCTCCGGCGCTGCCTGCGTTCGCTGACTGATCATCCGCAAAGCGCCGTCTTCGAGGTCATCGTTGCCGATAACGGATCGAGCGATGGTGCCGCCGAGATGGTCGCCCGCGAGTTCCCGCAGGTTCGCCTGATCCGCAACCGTGAGAATCGGGGCTTTGCCATCGCCAGCAATCAGGCGGCCGCGCTGGCTCAGGGGCAATACCTCTTCTTCCTGAACAACGACACCGAAGTTCCGCCGCACACGCTCGGCCGGTTGCTGGCTCATGCCAGTGCGAACCCCCAAGCCGGCATGTTTGGCCCACGGTTGCGTGAACCCGATGGCTCCATCCAGATCTCGTATCGCCGTCGCCCCAGCATTCCGGCGCTACTTCACAAGCTGATGGTGTTCCGCTGGACGGGCCTTTTCCGCACGACATACAAGCACTATCGTCGCGGTGCGTTCGAACCCAACGGCGTTCGCCCGGTGGAAGTGCTCATGGGGCCGGCGCTGTTTCTGTCGCGTGTGGTCTACGATCGCGTGGGTGGCTGGGACGAACGCTACCGCTTCGGTGTGGAGGATATTGACCTTTCGACTCAGGTCAGCAAGACGCGGCAGGTCGTGTATGCGGGCGATGTGGACGTGCTGCACCACGGCCGCGTTTCGAGTCGGGAGAACGTCGGGTTCGTGGCCCCCAACGTGACCACGGGCTACGTGCAGTACTTCCGCAAGGCGGGCACGGGGCGTTGGCCGCTCTTCTGGTACAAGCTCGCCGTGACGGTTGATGCTCCCTTTCAAATCCTGGGAAAGCTGCTGGAAGCTGCGGGCCGCCGGGTCACCGGCCAGCGTGCCAACGCCGCACGAAGCTGGGCCGCCGCACAAGGAACCTGGGCGTTTCTGCGCCACGAACTCCGCCGCTTCTGGCAAGCCTGAACACCCACTGCAAACTGAAGTGGTTTTCCTGGGTCCGCGGTCGTCCCGGCGTGCATTCCTGGGTCCGCGGTCGTCCCGACCGCACGAAAGCACCCGCGCCGGAGAGCCGAATGCGGGCCGGAGGCCCGCGGTCCCAGGGGAAAGAAGTTCGCATGAAAGCACCAACGCCGGAGTAGCCGAATGCGGGCCGGAGGCTCGCGGTCCCAGGGAAAGAAGTTCGACCCAAGTCATGGCGCTGGGAAATCGGTCCAGCAATCGAGGTACTGACGCAGAACCGGGAACTCCGTGGTCTTCGATTCCAGGAGCACCTTGGCACGGCCAATCAATTCGGCTTCCTGTTCCAGGTTCAGATCACCCGTCAGAATGCGCGTCCGCAAGAAGACAAAGTACGTGTCGAGCGTGTCGCACAGGCAGTAATCGTTGATCGCCTGCAACTGCCCGGCACGGTGCATCTCGTAGACCTGCTCGCCCGAGACGGCCATCTTCCCGGGCTTCCCCAGCAGCTTGGCCAGCAGATCGAGCCCACCGGCCAGGCGACACGCACCGAAGTTCGTGAACCAGTCCATGAGGTCGATCGGGCCACGATAGCGATCACGCGCCAAGTAGTGATCGCGGGCCGAGATCCCGTGTCGGAATGCGGCCAGTTCGAGCAGCGGGAGATCGAAGCCGCGGCCGTTGAAGGTGACGAGCTTCGCCTTGTAGTGGGTCGCACCGAACCAGAACTGGTTCACGATCTCGCGGGGGCGGAAGTGGGGCGAATCGAGGCACTTCATCGCTTGCAACGAGAAGTCGGCACCGACGCGGAGTACGCACACGCCCACGGGCACCTGAAACGTGACCGGCAGAAAGTCCGAGCCATTCCAGCTATTCTCGCGGGCTTCACAGCGAGCTCGCTCGATGGCCTCTTCGGGGCTCAGGTTCTCCCCGGCATACTTGACCGCCGCCAGCAAACGGCCATCCGGCACGCTTTCGGTATCGACGACCAGAAAGGCCGTGCGGACCGCAGCATCGGCAGTTGACGCGCGGGTGAAGGTATCGGCGAGGGCCATGCCCGGCCTCCTGGCAGAATTCAGACTCCTCCAGCATGAACTGTTGTCGCGCGGGGCGCAAGGGTCAACTGCAACTACGCCGCAACAGCGGTATCGATCGTGGGAGCCGGACAAGCTGTGCGGGAAAGGCAGACTGTGCGGTGAGTGCGGTGAACCGTAATCTCAGATCATGAGCATACCAACTACTCCGGGGGCCGAAGCCCCGGGTTCGCCGAACGCCCCGAAATCCGCCCTCTTCATCGTCTGGCTTGTCGTCTTCATCGACCTGCTGGGCTTTGGAATCGTGCTACCCGTGCTGCCCCGGCAAGCGGGGCTCTACCTCAGCGGTTACACACCGGAAGCCCGCGGTGCCATCATCGGCGTGCTATTCTCGGTCTTCTCGCTCATGCAATTCGTCTTCTCGCCGTTCTGGGGTCGCGTCTCGGATCGCATCGGTCGGCGGCCCGTGCTCCTCATTAGCCTGATGGGCTCAGTAGTCTTTTACGCACTCTACGGCTTCGCGGTCACGTTGCCGGTGGAATCGGCCTCGCTGGCTCTGGGCTTGATGCTACTGTCGCGAATCGGTGCCGGAATCGCTGGTGCCAGCGTGGGGACGGCGGCTGCGGTGATCGCGGATTGCACGACACCCGAGAAGCGTGCGAAGGGAATGGCGCTCATTGGCATTGCCTTCGGGGCCGGCTTCACACTCGGGCCACTGATTGCGTACTTCGGTCTCGCCTTGTTCGATCAACAACCCTGGGGTGTCGGGGTGCTGGCGTCGGGGCTTTCGCTCATCGCGCTGGTGATTGCGGCGTTCATCTTCCCGGAAACCCGCAACACCGCCAACAAGGCTGAGAAAGAGTTCTTCAGCCTGAAGCGCACGCGGCAGGTACTGAGCATGCCCACAGTGGGTGCGCTCGTACTCATCTACTTCCTGGTGATCTTCGCCTTTGCGCAGTTCGAGGCCACGCTTGCACTGCTGACGGAAGCGGTCTTCGGTATGTCGATCGAAGATAACTTCCTGGTGTTCGCCACGGTTGGTGCCGTGCTGACGTTCGCCGGTGGAATGTACCGACCGCTGGTGAAGAAGCGTTCCGAGCAACGGATGATGACGATCGGCATCGTGCTCATGATTCTGGGCCTCGCGGGTGTGGCTCTGGTGGCGTATCAGGCTGCGGGGTTCACGGCGGAGAAACTCGGGCCGGACTGGCTCAAGCCGGGCTTTTACACCGCCATGTCGGTGGCCGTAGTTGGCTTTGCGTTCGTGAATCCATCGGTATCGTCGCTGGTGTCGCGGCGCTCCGATCCGAGCCGGCAGGGCGAGGTGCTGGGCGTGAACCAGTCGTTCGCGTCGCTCGGGCGCATCCTGGGGCCGCTCCTCGGGTCGGTCTTGTTCCAGGTCGGTACTTCGCACATACTTCCGTATGTCGCCGCGGTGGGGCTGCTGCTGATCGTCAGCCTGTTGCTCCCGCGAGTGGGAAGCCCGAGTTCCACGAGTTAATCATGCCGCTGGACCGCACGGATGCGAGCCGCATTGCCCTGATCAAGCCCAGCGCTCTGGGCGACATCGTTCACGCGCTGCCGGTGCTCACGGCATTACGGAGCCGCTTCCCCGATGCCCGCATCACCTGGGTCGTCAACACGGCTTACGCGCCGCTCATCGAGAAGCACCCCGATCTGACCGATACGCTGCCGTTCGATCGCGGTGCCTTCAAGAAGGGGCTTTGGCACAGTACCCGCTACGCCGCGGCGTTTGCCCGTGAACTCCGCCGCCGCCGCTTCGATCTCGTAATCGACCTGCAAGGGTTGCTGCGCACCGGGCTGATGTGCCTGGCAACCGGTGCCCCACGGCGGATCGGCTTTGCCAACGCCCGGGAAGGGAGCCGCCACACTTATACCCACAAGATCCGCGTCCCCGATGCCGATCGCATCCACGCGGTCGATCGCTACTGGCGTGTGGCCGAGGCGCTCGGTGCCGGCGATCGCCCGAAGCAGTTCCAAGTTCCGCTCGATCCGGGTGAATCGCGTGCCGTGCATGCAGAACTCCACGGCTTACCGCGACCATGGGTGGCCGTGGCCGTGGGTGCGAAATGGCTCACGAAGCGCTGGCCGACCGACCACTTCGCCGAACTCTTGAACCGAGCACACGCCCGGTTTGGCGGTACTGCGCTCTTTGTCGGCGCGGGAGATGACACCGCACTGTCACAAGAAACAATTCGCCAGTTGCGCGGTCCCGCCCACGATTTCACAGGCAAGACCAACCTACCGAAGCTGGCGGCGGTGCTCGCGCAGTGCGATCTAATGCTCGCCAATGATACCGGGCCACTCCACCTGGCCGCAGCGCTCGGCCGGCCTTGCGTGGCCCCCTACACCTGCACCCAAGTCGTGCGGCACGGGCCGTACACCAGGTTGACCGGCGGAGTCGAAACCCGGGTGGCCTGTGCCGGCAGTTACCGCAAGACGTGCGGCAATATGATCTGTATGCCAGAACTGACGCCCGATCGGCTCTGGCCACGGCTTGCAGAGGCGCTTCACGCATGGCACACGACCTCCCGTTCCGCCTGATTCTCGCCAGTGGCTCGCAAGGCCGCCGTTGGTTGATGCAAGAAGCAGGTTACACCTTCACCGTGCAACCTGCGAATATCGACGAACCCACCGAAGCGCGCCTCGGCGACTGCCGGCATTACGTCGGCGAACTCGCATGGCTGAAGGCCGCCGCCGTGGCTCCCACAGTGCCCGATGGCCTTGTGATCGCCGCCGATACCGTGGGCTGGCTCGATGGCAAGGTAGTCGGCAAACCGGAAGACGAGGCCGACGCCCGCCGCATCATCAGCGCACTCGCGGGAACCGTGCACGAACTGTGGACCGGTATCTGCCTGTGGCTGCGGCCTGGCGACTGGCAATTCACCTGGCAAGAGCGCAGCCTCGTACGGATGAAGGCGCTCACCGACGCCAAGATCGAAGCCTATCTGAAGACGCGGAAGTGGGAAGGTTGTAGCGGGGCGTACGCAATCGAGATGCCGCACGACCCCTATCTGAGCGTGGAAGCGGGCACCGTGAGCAACGTGATCGGCCTGCCCATGGAATCGCTGCAGCAAGCGTTGAAGTGGCTGGCGACCCTGCGACAGACAGCGTGACTGGAACAGCCCCGCCATGACCCAATTCCCGAAGGCATGCTAGCGTTTGGCCCTGCGGCACCGCTCCGAACAGTACTTCACATTGGCCCAGTCCTTGGCCCACTTCTTGCGCCACACAAATGTCCGACCACACTGGGAGCATGTCTTGGCCGGCAAGTTTGGCTTCTTCGGCACTGGCATTGCACACCTACCACTTGATATCTGTAAATCGCTTATCACAAAGAGTTTAGATAACAGGCACTTTAAATGTGAAGATTGTATGTGTGAAGATTGCATGTAATTCAAGTGAAGATACATTTCTTCACATTGTGGGTCTTTAACATTGTCCCTAAATTATGCCACCACGCCACGAGTTCAAACCTTGGCACACTTGGCCGAAGCCACGAGTTGCTGCGGTTACCGGGAGGATTGTGAATGCGACGCCGGAGCGGGTTTACCTTGATCGAATTATTGGTAGTGATCGCGATCATTGCCATCCTGATTGGCTTGCTGTTGCCGGCCGTGCAGAAGGTCCGCGAAGCCGCGGCTCGGATGTCGTGCCAGAACAACCTCAAGCAGTTCGGTCTCGCACTGCACAACTACGCTGGCAGCAACGATAGCAAGCTCCCAAGCACCCGGGTGAACCTGCCGTCCAACAAGTGGGCGTCGTGGACCGTGTTGGCCCTGCCGTATGTCGAGCAAGACAACGTGGCCAAGCTCTGGGACAACACGAAGAAGTGGAGCGATCCCACCGGCCCCAACCTCGCAACTGGCCAGGTGTCGTTCAAGCTCTTCAAGTGTCCTTCGTCTCCCGATGGCCGGATCGCCGCGACCAGCGGACCGACCGCAGGCCTGACAATGGGAGCCATGGACTATCTGGTCCCGCACCAGGTCCGCAACCGCTTTTACCTCGCCAACGGCCTGGTGAATCCAACCGGTACTCTCGATAACCCCAGCGCGCTCCAGAACGGGAACGCCACGGCGATCACCTCCATTAGCGATGGCACCTCGAACACCGTGATGATTCTCGAAGATGCCGGCCGACCGAACTGGTACTTGCTGGGCCGCGATCAGGGCACCAATGTTCCCTCGGCGGAAGGCTTCGGTTGGTCCGATCCGGACAGCGGTTCGGGGAGCATGGACGGCACGAACCCTACGACCGGTCTCGTGAATTCGAACAGCAACTACGCGGGTGGCACGTGTGTGATGAACTGCAATAACGATAGCGAGCCGTACAGCTTCCACAGCCAGGGCATCAACGTGTGCATGGCCGATGGTAGCGTGCGCTTCCTCAATAGCAGCATCTCAGCCGCTTCGTTCGCAGCCTCCATCACCTCGCGAGCCGGTGACATCCTCGGCAACGATTGGTGATCGAACTGAAGTGCTTCTCATTCTGACTGGCCCGGGAGCGATCCCGGGCCGGTTGCACTTTCCGGAGTCACTCATGCGCGGATTTTGCTTTCTGGCGATGCTCACCAGTTTGTTACTGGCTCACACCGGGCGGGCTGATATCGAACTGATTGGGGTGGGTACGCTTCCCGGCGCTACGGCCGATCTGTCGGGGCTTTCGGGCAAGACCAGCGATGGCACTCCCAACAATCGGCTTGGCGGGCTGGGCTCGGGCATCGCCTACACCGGGCGTGGCAACGAGTACGTTCTCGCTTCCGATCGCGGCCCCAAGGATGGCGCTTCCGACTTCGCCTGCCGGATGCATCGCATGAACATCGTGGTGAAGCCCAAGGGGAAAACCACCGTCACGCTGAAGCTGACGGAAACGAAACTCTTGACCGATGAGATGGGTCGCCAGTTCGTGGGTTCGCTCGATGCTATCGATGTCAAGCGGCCGGAGCGGTCGTTGCGGTTCGATCCGGAAGGGGTGCGTGTCGGCCAAGACGGCACCATCTTCATCTCCGACGAGTACGGGCCGGTTCTCGCGGAATTCAACCCACAGGGTAAGCGGATTCGCAATTTCCCGTTGCCCACTCGCTTCTTGCCCACCAAGCCCGGGAAGAACCCGGAAGGCGAACTGCCGCCACACAACACGCAGGGCCGCGTGCCCAACCGCGGCATGGAAGGGCTCGCCATCTCACCCGATGGCACGAAGCTCTACGGGATTATGCAAAGCCCCCTCATTCAGGATGGCGCACTCGACAAGGACAACGCTCGCGTCGGTCGCAATTGTCGCCTCTTCGAACTCGACACTCTCAGCAAAGCCAGCCGCGAGTTCGTCTATCCACTCGAAGAGACCAGCAACGGGCTCAGCGAGATTCTGGCCATCAACAACCACGAGTTCCTCGTGCTCGAACGCGATGGCAAGGTTGGCAAAGAGGCCGCGTTCAAGAAGCTCTATAAAATTGATCTCAACCACGCGACCGATGTGAGCGCTGTAGCCGCGTTGCCCGCTGACACGCTGCCCGCCAGCATCCAGCCCGTGAAGAAGACATTGTTCCTCGATCTGCTCGACAAGAAGTACGGCCTCGCGGGAGACGAATGCCCGGAGAAGTTCGAGGGGCTCGCGTTCGGGCCGGACCTGCCCGATGGCCGCCGGTTGCTAATCATCACCGCGGATAACGACTTCATCGCCGAACAGCCGCTGCGGATCTATGCCTTCGCGATCGATGCCAGTGATTTGCCCGGGTTCGTGCCGCAAGCGTTCCCCGGCAAGCCGTGACAATTGCGGGATGCAATCGTGTGGTGTCGCCCCATTCCGGAAGGCACCGCGCGAACAGTTCGGTTACACTTGGGCCTCTCTCCGAACCCGCACCCCGGAGTCGTTATGCCCGCTGATGTCACCCGTCGTGAACTGCTCGCCGCCGCCGCGGCTCTTGGTATCGGGAATACCACCTTTCAACGGGCCGTGGCCACCAGCGCCGCAGGTCAACCCCAGGCCGATGCGATCACGGCCGAGATGGTCCGCGATGCCGAGTGGGTTGCCGGGATCACCCTGACCAACGACGAGC
>JBGTAO010000658.1:0-2725 GCA_041749835.1 Gemmata sp.
TGGCCTTGCGCAAAGGTGTCATTCCGCCCACAATCAATTACCAGACACCCGATCCGGTTTGCGATCTGGACTATGTGCCAAACCAGACCCGTGAGGTGCGCTTCCAACACGTTCTGAGCAACAGCTTCGGGTTCGGTGGTCAGAATATCTCACTGGTCGCAAGCCGCTATTTTGAATAACGTTGGTAGCAATGAACAATTAACGATGAATCAAGAACAAGAATGGAAGCGGGGTCTTGTTCGTCGGCTGATGGTGTTCCGGAGGTGATCTCTTGGTCTTCTGGTTCTGGGTCGTCATCACCGTCGTCGCTGTGCCGCCCATTGGCTTCGGCCTGGTGTTCGCGGCTTTGTACCTCTACATCCGCTGGAAATACATGGGCTATCTCCTGCGGATCTTCCAGGAACGTCCACTCTTCGTGGTCCCGCGCGGTGAAAAGCCCTCCAATGCCGAGGATGTCGCCGTTCGGACCGACGACGCACGTACACTCCGGGGTTGCTACCTCAAAACCAGCGCCACCGAGCGAAAAGGCGTGATCCTCTTCGGACTCGAGTTCGGCTCGAATCGCTGGGCCTGCCAGCCCTATTGCGAAAAGCTGCTCGAAGCCGGTTACGATGTGTTCGCGGTGGAGCCCCGCAATCAGGGGGATAGCGAGAAAGACCCGAACTACGAACCACTGCAGTGGGTCACCGATCGCGATGTCGGCGATACCCGGGCCGCGATCAAGTATCTGCTCTCGCGGGCAGATGCCGACACCAAGGGAATTGGCCTGTTCGGCATCAGTAAAGGTGCGGGAACGGGCTTCCTGGCGGCAGCGAATGAAACGGCCGTGCGCTGCATTGTAACCGATGGGGCTTACGGCACGCACACGACCATGGTGCCGTACCTGAAGCGCTGGATCACGATCTACAGCGATCGCAAGATTCTGCAGCGGGTCCTGCCCACGTGGTTCTATGGGCTCGTCGGAATGGTCGGTGCGAAGAAGGTCGCACGCAATCGCGGTGTCACCTATCCGAGCGTCGAGAAGGCCGTCGGTCGCCTGAACCGACCTTTGCTGATGATCCACGGCGGCGGGGATACTTACATTCGCCCCGAGATGGCCAAGGCGCTCTTTGAACGTGCTCGCGGTGCGAAAGAACTGTGGGTAGTCCCCAAGGCCAAGCACAATCAGGCACTGGTTGTGGCCGGCGACGAGTACCACACCAAGTTGGTGACGTTCTTCGATAGCAACCTGGCGAACGCTGGCTCCCCTCCGAGTGGAACGGCGTTGCATACACCGCTGGGATAAGCGGTGCTAGAAGCGGTGGCCAAGGCCACCGCTATGTAAATCGATCCGCAGCCCGCAGCATTTAGCGGTGGCCTTGGCTACCGCAGTATCGAGCGATCACCGCGATATCGGGCGGCCACCGCGGTATCGAGCGATCAACGCGGTGTCGAGCGATCACCGCACTAACCGCAACACCACCGTGTCCGAACTGTTCGTCTTCGCCTGTTGGCAGTTCCCATGTCGTTGAAACGCTTCCTGATGGTTCGAGTCGGCCGGGTCATTTCCTATCCGGTTCGGCGGCAATTGCATCGCTTCGAGGTCGATTGCCAGAATCCCGAAGCCGTGCAATCGGAACGGCTCCTGGGCATTCTCCGCAAGCAAGCAAGCACGGCCTTCGGCCGCGATCACTCATTTGCTGCCATCGCCAGTGTGGCCGACTTCCGCAAGAGTGTGCCCGTTGCACCTTACGAATACGTTTCGCCTTACATCGAGCGTGTGGCTAAGGGGGAAACGAACGCCCTGCTCGCCGATCCGCGTATCCTCATGTTCGCGCTCACCAGCGGCACCACGGCGAACCGCAAACTGATCCCCGTAACCGACGAATACCTGGCCGTGTATCGCCGGGGTTGGAACATGTGGGGCCTGAAGATGTACCGCGATAACCGCGGGCGCAAGGTGGCCATGCGGCCCATCGTGCAGATGGTGGGCGATCCGGAGGAGTATCGCACCGAGGCCGGCATCCCGTGTGGCAACCTGTCGGGCTACACGGCCATGGTGCAGAAGTGGATCATCAAGCGCACCTACGCGGTTCCGTATCTGACCGGGAAGATCGCCGACCCGAAGGCTCGCTATTACGTGGCGCTGCGGTTTGCGATCCACCGCAATGTCTCGCAGTTCATGGCCGCCAATCCCAGCACGCTGATTCAGTTCGCGCGAACACTGGATGCCGAGAAGGAACACCTCCTGCGCGACTTGCGCGACGGCACCTTGCGCACCGACCTGGCGATCCCCGCCGAGATTCGCACCTGGCTAAACGCTCGCCTGTCGAAAGACCCCGCGCGAGCGGCAGCACTGGGCTCGCTGGCTGAGAAAGCCGGGCGGTTGCTGCCGACCGATGTGTGGCCCGAAGAAGGGACCGTCATCAACACCTGGACGGGCGGCAGCATGGGGCCGTATCTACGGCAACTCCCGCAGTATTACGGCACGCCGCCGATCCGCGATCTGGGCTTACTGGCCAGCGAAGGGCGCTTCACCATGCCGTTCGACGGCGGCACTCCGGGCGGCGTCCTCGACATCTGGTCGCATTACTTCGAGTTCATTCCCGAAGGCGAGATCGATTCGGAACAGCCCACAGTGCTCGGAGCCCACGAACTCACCGAAGGGAAGAGTTACTACATCATCCCGACCACCGCGTACGGGCTGTACCGCTACCACATCTCGGATCTGATCCGCGTCACGGGG
>JBGTAO010000659.1:0-9812 GCA_041749835.1 Gemmata sp.
GCACTGTGCCGGGCAACCCGGCCGAGGTGATGGCCTGTGTCGCCCTGCGGGCATCGTGATCGAGCGACCCCGCGATGACTTCGACACCCTTGGGGCCATATTCCTTGAGCAGCGCGTTCAACTTCTTCGCGTCGTCGGCCAGGGTGCTGCTCCAACTAGCCCAGTAGTACACCACCACGACCTTGCCCTTGAGGCTGGTACTCTGGAACAGTTGCCCATTCCCGAGCATCGGGCCGGAGACTTCCAGTGCCTCACCTTCCGAATCAAGCCGCTTGATCGCTCCGCTGGCCTTGGCGGCGTGCGGGTGACCGGCGTGATTCTTGGCGAGGTATTGGTACCACTCCTTGGCCTTGGTATCGCCTTCCTTGGTGCTCACGAACTCGAACGCCATCGCAAGCCGGATGCCCGCTTCCGGTGCGTCGTCGGCGGTCGGGTTCGCCTTGATAAACTCCTCAAGGCTGGCCCGCCACTTCTCCTGGAGTTCCTTCATCTTCCCGGATTCGACCGTCGCCAGGTTGATGCTGTTCTCGGCGAGAATGAAGCGGAACCAGGCATACGAACCGATGCCACCGGGTTTGCCGGCAAAGGCATCCTTGAACTGCTTGAGCCGAACCACGTGCTTACTATCGAGCTTCTCGCCTTCAGTCGCCGCCGACAAACTATCGAGCAAGAGCTTGACCCAGGTTTCCTGTTGGGCCTGGGGGAGCTTGGCGATAATCTGTTCCAGCACTTCGACACGGCGCGAGTTGTACTCGGCGAGTTTGGCGGCGGTCGGTGGGTTCGGAGCCTGGCGATCGATCTCGTCGAGTCGGGCGACCAGATCCTTGATCGCCTCGGTCACCACCGGCCCAACGTCCGTACCACCGGCGTTCGCCGCAAGCATCCCCGCCCCGTTCGCCGGACCGTCGACGAGCTTCCAGGCACGGCCAACCTGAACCAGATCTCCGATTTGCAGGAAGCGAGTCTCCTTGCCATCCTGCACCAGGACTGTGCCGTTCTTGTGAACGATCAAGTCCTCGCGGGCTCCGAGCGCGTCGGCCGGGGTGGTCTGCGGGGCTCCGAGTTGGAGATGATCCCAGCGGGCCTCGGGGCTGGCCTTCAGCGTGTTGCCCGCATCTTGTGTGCGCTTGGCAGCACCGGCCGCGCGATCCAGGAGTTTCTGGGCTTCGGCACCTTGAATGCCAAGGGAATCCAGGTTGGTCTTGTTGAGTACCAGTGCCTCGGCCCGGCGTGCGTCTTTCGTCAGCACTGCGGCCAACAACTCCTGGCTCACCTCTTCCGGCGAGATCACCACCCATTCATCAACCCGGCCGTCGCGGTCGCGGTCGATGCCCCACTTGCTGCCATTTGGCCCCAGCCAGCGGAACTGGTACGCTTCACCCGACTGCGGCGGGTAGATCTCGCGGTACGCTTCCACACCATTCACATAGAAGGCGATGATGTTGAAGCTTTTGCCATCGTAACTGATGAACTGGCGCACGGGCCGCCCTGCCGCATCGTGCACCACATAGCCCATCGGGGACTTGGGGTCTTTGGGGTTCGGTACGGGTGCCACTTTGCAACTGGGCACCTGGTCGGGCGACGGAGTACTCACGGTGACACTCGGTTGGCGGGGCATCACTTTGAAAGCCCCTTCCGCCGTCACGGTGGGCAGTTGAGCCTGAGCTGTTAAGCCGAATCCGGCCCACAGTGCGCACACCCCCAGCGCCCGCGTCGTTAGCCGCATGGTTACCATCCGTGGTTCCCTCCAGAGCGCGACCGGTTCTCGCCGGATGCGCGGAATAGACAGTCCGTATCTTTTTCGGCAATCCGGGGTAGTCGGGTTGAGTCGACCCGGATGGAACCTCCGCGAAGTTTGGGAATCCGTATTCGCCGCACGATGTCCACCAACCGGAGTTGTTGCCATTCCCCACCCTGACCAACTCTAGGCGATGCTCAACGGCAACGACTTATGGCGAATCGAACACTGGGTGAACTCCTGCACGATTGGCTTGACCGTGCCGTGGCTCCCGCTTACGATTTACTTAATCTGCCTGCCAGCACACCCGTGCTTCCAGCTTGCTCCTTGCCTGGTTCGCCAAAGCGGAGACATCTCATGCGCCGACTGGTGTTCGGCCTGTTGGTTCTGGCCCTGTGTGGTACTGCGGCAGCACAGCCCCAACTGGGGTTGCCCAGCCCGCGCTTGCAGTATGTCTTCCCACCGGGAGCCAACGCCGGTCCCACGCCCATCGTCCGGCACTTCGGCCTGGTCATCCCGATGGATCACGTGATCACCGTTACCGGGACCGATCTCGATGAACCGGAGAAGTTACTCTTCTCGCACCCCGGCATCACGAGCGAGTACATCGAGCCGGAACAACCCGAGGCGAAGTCGCCACCCGATCCGAAGACCAAGAAGAAGGACAACCCCAAAGGGAAGGGCGGCCAGCGACCGCAGCACCAGTTCCGGGTGAAGATCGACAGCGCCGTGCCACCGGGCACCTACGATGTGCGGGTCGTGGGTCAGTGGGGTGTGAGCAATCCGCGTGCGTTTGTGGTGGGCTCGCTTCCCGAGATCTTCGAGAAAGAGCCGAACAATGATCTTCCCGAAGCGCAGCGGATCGAACTTGGCACCACGATCAATGGCAGCATCTCGGCCGGCACGGATGTGGATTACAGCATCTTCGCGGGCAAGAAGGGGCAACGCGTGCTCGTGTCGTGTCTGGCATCGTCGATCGACGGACTCGGCAATCCGATGATCGAAGTCTACGACACGAAGGGCCGCAAACTCGCCACGAACCGCAACTACCAAAATTCCGATGCGTTGGCCGATGTCTTTCTGCCGGCCGATGGCGACTATTACATTCGCTTGTCCCAGTTCACCTATCAGGGCGGTGGGCCGGACCACGTGTACCGACTGACGGCTACAACGGGCCCGTGGATCGATGCCGTGTTTCCGCTCGCTGTGGAACCGGGCAAGCCGACTCAGATCACGCTCTATGGCCGGAACTTGCCAAACTCGGAGCCCGCCGATGGCTACGAAGTGGAAGGGCGGCCGTTGGAGAAACTGACCGTCACGGTGAACCCGCCAGGAGATGCCGACGCACGCACCCAGTTGCAGTTCGATGGCCGGGTCGATCCCGCCACAGCGCTGGCCGATGGTTTCAGCTACACCTTCGAGGGGCCAACGGGCCGTTCCAACACGGTGCCGATCTACTTCACTCACGACAAGCTCATCGTCAAGAAGAATGCTTCGGCTGCCACTCCCGAAACGGCGGAAGACGTTGCGGCTCCCTGCGAGGTCGCGGGCTTTCCGGCACGCCGCGGTGAGGTCGATTGGTACCGCTTCCAGGCCAAGAAAGGCGATCAATTCTTGATCGAGGTGTTCGCCCAACGCGCGGGCACGGCAGCCGATTTCTTTCTCTCGGTCCGCGATGGCAAAGACCCCAAGCGCGACCTCTCGGGCGAACTGGACGATAACAACGAAACGCTGCACCCGTTCGGGTTCTTTACCCGCAATGTCGATCCGCCCGCGTACAGTTTCACCGCTCCCGCGGATGGTCAGTACCTGGTCAAGGTGGGCTGCCGTGAGTCCAGCGTGCTCTTCGGGCCACGGAGTGCATACCGGTTACGCATCAGTCCGGCCCAGCCCGATTTTCGCGTGATCGCGCTACCCTATAGCCGCCACCTGCACACCGGCTCGAACGCCCGGCAAGATGGGCAGCAGGCTTACGATGTGTTCGTTCATCGAATGGATGGCTATACGGGCACCATCCGCATCAGCGCCGAAGGATTGCCACCGGGTGTGACGGCGGAATCGCTCAGCATTGGCCCAACCGCACGCTGGGGAGTATTGGTGCTCACGATCGCTGCGGATGCCGCCGAGTTCACCGGAGCAATTCGCCTCAAGGCAACTGGAACAACGCCTGGCGGTCAGACGCTGGCACGCACGGTTCGCCCAGCCACCGTGGTCTGGGGTGTGAATATCCAGCAGAGCCAGGCACCGGCGATCGCCCGTCTCACGCCGTCGCTACTGCTGGCCGTGCGACCCGAGAAGGCTCTGTTCAAACTGAAGCCCGATTTCGACAAGGCAACCCGGCTTGTGAACATGAAGAATGAGAAGTTACCCCAGCCGCTGGTGCTGCGACAGGGAGAGAAACTCTCGGTGCCTATCAAGGTGCTGTGGGCGGGTACCGACAAGCAACCGGTCACGCTGACTGCCGAGCCGCTGACCGTCAATCAGCAGTCGAACCCCATCACGGTGCGTTTCGCCACCCAGCCAACCAAGGAGAAGCCTGAGGCCGTGGTGAAGTGTGATGTGAAGGCAAACGCGGTTCCGGGGACATACACGCTCACGATCCGCGGAGTTGCCCAGGTGCCCTACGCCAAAGACCCGATGGCCAAACAGAAGCCGAATGTTCCCGTGGATGTACTCGCGGACCCCATCGAGGTCTTGATCATCCCCAGTGCGCTGGCGAAAGTGACCACTGGTCCACTGCCCAATAACACGCTCAAACAGGGCACCACCGTGGAGTTACCCATAAAGGTGGAGCGATTGCACGATTTCGCTGGCGAGTTCCAGATCAAGTTCCTCCCGGCCACTGAAGACACGGGTGTCTCCGTAGACGACGTGACTATTGCCGCGGGCAAGGACACCGTGAAGCTACCGTTTGTCATCGCCAAAGACGCCAAGCCGGGCATGCTCGCCGGCACCATTGTTGTCACTGGCGATTATGCCGGGAAGTACCCCGTGATCTTCGAGAACAAGGTGAGCTTCACCATTGCCAAGTAGCCGTGCGCTCGCCGTGAGGCTGCACGCCACAGATACGGAATGCTCATCTGGAGCCAACACTCATGCGCCGATTGATTGCCTGTACCGTTGCACTCTACGTGGCATGCGTGGCCAGCACGCAGGAGCCCAAGAAAGGCGACTTGCCACCGATCACCCCAATCGACCTGAAACGAAAGGAACCGATTGAGTACGGCAAAGATGTTGCCCCGATCTTCGAGAACAAATGCACCGTGTGCCATTCGGGAAACAACCCCGATGGCAGCTTCGATATGAGCACCTACGAGAAAGTGCTCAAGGGCGGTAAGAAGCGTGGCAGCAAGATCATCGTGCCCGGCAAATCGAACGAGAGCTTCCTGTTCTTGTCGTGCAGTCGGCAGGTGAAGCCCATCATGCCACCCAAGAGCGAGGAACCGCTGTCGTCGCAGGAAGTGAGCGTGATCAAGCTGTGGATCGACGAGGGTGCCAAAGCCCCCACGAGCGTTCGCACCAAGGAAAAGATCGTGGTGAGCCTGCCGGCAGCGCTGGTGAAGCCGGTGCGTGCGGTCGCGGTGGCTCCGGATGGCCAGCTCCTTGCAGCGAGCCGCGGGAATCAGATTCACCTCTTCGAGGTCAAGACGGAACCCAGCGCGGGCAAGAAGGGGAACGCCAAGCCCGCCTGGGTATTCAGTCGCAGCCTATACGATCCCAAGCTGAAGACGCCCAACGGCAAAGAGGCGAAGGTGGCGCACATCTCGCTAGTCGAGTCGATAGCCTTCAGCCCAGATGGCAAAACGCTGCTCAGCGGTAGCTTCCAGGAACTGACGATCTGGGATGTGGCAACGGGTGAGCCGCGGGCTCGCATCGCCGACTTCGCCGATCGCGTCTGTGCCATTGCCTTCAGCCCGGATGGGAAGCTCTTCGCAACGGGCGGCGGTGCCCCAACTGAAGACGGCGAAATCAAGGTCTTCGATGCCAGCGGCAAACTGGTCACCGAGATCCGAGGCGGGCACAGCGACACGGTCTTTGGCGTGGCCTTCAGCCCGGACGGTAAACGGCTGGCCAGCGGTGGTGCCGACAAGTTCATGAAGGTATTCGAGCTTCCCACAGAGCCCGGCAAACCCGCGACATTCGTGAAATCGTTCGAAGGGCACACCCACCACGTGATGGGCGTGGGCTGGACGCCGGACGGCAAGAAGTTGGCTTCGTGCGGCGCGGATAACGTTGTCAAGATCTGGGACTTCGAAAAGGGTGAAAAGGTCCGCGATATGCAAGGGCATCAGAAGCAGGTCACCACGCTGTACTTCGTGGGCAAAACCTCGCAGTTCCTGACCGGCAGCGGCGACACCACTGTGCGAATGTGGAACGCCGACAATGGCGGCAACATCCGTCAGTTCCCGGGGGCACCCGATTACATCTATTCGGTGAGTGCCAGTGGCGATGGAGGCGTGGTAGCAACGGGCTGCGAAGACGGAATCGTACGGGTGTACAATGGCACGAATGGCACACTGATTCAAGCGGCGCTACCACCCGGAGTGGAGAAGGATACTAAGGACAAGAAGGAATCGCCCAAGAAGTAGAGTAAGGACGATCCGAAGGTTGTGCAGCAATCACGACACCGGGCGGCTTCGAATTCGGAGCTGGCCCGGTGTTGCCTTGTGGGTGGCATATAATTCGTGATAAGGAGAAGTGCCGGGTACTTCTGCTTGTCCCGGGCGGGTGCTCGACTAAGAGTAACTTTGCACCCTGCGCCCCGCGCCCTTCGGAGCTTGCGAATGTTCAGCGAGAACGGCGAACTCGTCGACGAGATGTTCCGCCGCTGGCAAAAAGACCCCAGTTCTGTGGACGAGACCTGGCGGGCCTTTTTCGCGGGCATGCGCTTCGCCGGCAAACTTCCGGGGCAGTCGAACCTCACAGGTTCCACAACGCTTGAGCTGCAACGTGGGCAAGTCGTCACGGGCGATTTGCGCTTGCAAACGGGTGTGGTTCGGCTCGTGAACTGGTATCGGCAAGCCGGTCACCTTCAGGCCCGAATCGATCCACTCGCCACCAAGGCACCCCCACCGTGCCCGATGCTCGAACTCGAGCAGTACAATCTCTCGCCTGCGGATCTGGATCAATCCGTCGATGGCTCGATGTACTTCGGCATGGGCGCGACGGTGCGGTTGCGCGATCTGCTCGACGCGCTTCAGGAGACTTACTGCCGCACGGTCGGCGTCGAGTACATGCACATCGATTCGCTCGAAATGCGGCTCTGGCTCGCTCAGCGCATGGAGCCGAACCGCAACCGGCACCCGCTCCCCTTGCGGCAGAAGTATCGCGTGCTGATGACGCTGCACCAGGCCGAGTTGTTCGAGAAGTTCCTGCACACCAAGTATGTCGGCCAGAAGCGGTTCTCGCTCGAAGGCGGTGAGACCCTGATTCCCATTCTCGATGCCATCACAGAACGGGGCCCGCAGTTGGGGGTGAAAGAGTTCGTCATCGGCATGGCGCACCGTGGCAGATTGAACGTCCTGGCGAACACACTGAACAAGCCGTTCTACGAGATCTTCAACGAGTTCGAGGATAACTATCTGCCGCTTTCGAGCCACGATGGCGACGGCGATGTGAAGTACCACCTCGGTTTCTCCGCCGATGTGCCCACGGCCGATGGTGGCATGATCCACTTGTCGGTGGCCCCGAATCCGAGCCACCTGGAGATTGTCAACCCGGTGGTCGAGGGGCGTGTCCGCGCCAAACAACAACTCCACCGCGACACTCAGCGCAGTACCGGCATCCCGATCTTGATCCACGGCGACGCCGCCTTTGCGGGGCAGGGTGTCATCATGGAGACATTCAACCTGATGAACCTGGCCGGCTATCGCACCGGCGGCACTATTCACATCATCGTGAACAATCAGATCGGGTTCACCACCAACCCCCGCGATTCGCGCAGCACACAGTACTGCACCGATATCGCCAAGTTCGTGCAAGCGCCCATTTTCCACGTCAACGCCGAAGACGCCGAAGCCTGCGTGGCGATCGCCGAATTGGCGCTCGATTTCCGCCAGCAATTCAAACGCGATGTCGTGATCGATATGGTCTGCTATCGCAAGTGGGGCCACAACGAAGGCGACAACCCGGGCTACACGCAACCGCTGCAATCGAAGATCATCGAGCAGAAGAAGCCGCTCTCGCAGGTGTATGCCGAACGCCTGGCCGAGCAATCCAGTGGTGTGGCCGCGAACGTCTCGGAAGCGATCGGGGTTGCCTTCCAGGAGAAGCTCTCGGAAGCGCTTCGTGTTGCCGACACTGCGGCTGACGAATACAAGCGCCGCCTCGAACAGGCTCACGCCGAGATCAAGGCGCTGGTGAAGAGTGGCAAATCGCGGCGGCGGGGCATGGAGGGCTTCGCGGGCCGCTGGAAATCGTTCACGAATCGCTATTCCCACACTCCAATCGAGACGAGCATTACGCCCGAAACGCTCGATCGCATTGCCGAAGCGATCGGTACGTTTCCCGAAGGGTTTACCGTTCACCCGAATCTGCTGAAAATCCTCCAGACACGCCGCGACAACATCCTGAATCGCAAATCCGTGGATTGGGGAACCGGTGAGGCGTTGGCCTTTGGCTCGCTCGTTCTCGAAGGAACGCCTGTGCGGTTGAGTGGGCAAGACAGCCGGCGTGGCACCTTTACTCAGCGGCACGCCGTGGTGGTCGATTTCAGCAGCGGGGCCGAACACTTTCCGCTGAGCAACCTCGACTCCAAACAGGCCGCGTTCGATGTGTACGACAGCTCGCTTTCCGAAGCGGCGGTGCTCGGCTTCGAATTCGGTTACTCGATGGACGATCCCGAAACGCTGGTGATGTGGGAGGCGCAGTTTGGCGACTTCGTCAACGGAGCGCAGGTGATTATCGATCAGTTCTTGACCTCGTGCGAATCCAAGTGGAACCGCTCCAGTGGGCTGGTACTCTTGCTGCCGCACGCTTACGAAGGACAGGGGCCGGAGCATTCGTCGGCGCGGCTCGAACGCTTCTTGCAGATGTGCGCCGAGGACAACATTCAGGTTGCGTATCCCACCACGCCGGCCCAGTACTTCCACCTGTTGCGCCGGCAGGTGAAGCGAAACTTCCGCAAGCCGCTTGTGGTGATGACACCCAAGAGCTTGCTCCGGTTGCCCGCGGCCATGTCGCCCGTTGCCGAGTTTACGACTGGCCACTTCTCGGAAGTGCTCGACGATGCCGCGGCAAATCCAGAGTTGGTCACACGGGTGCTGTTGTGCTCGGGCAAAGTTTACTACGATCTCGCCAGGAAGCGGGACGAATTGAAGACTATGGGCGTGGCGATTGTGCGGCTCGAACAGTTGTACCCCTGGCCCGAAGAGCAACTGGCCGCGGTCTTCGCACGCTACCGGCGCTGTCGGGAGTGGGTGTGGGTGCAAGAAGAATCGCAGAACATGGGCGGGTGGTCGTTCGCGGAGCCGCGGCTGCGGGCCATGCGTTTCCCGTTCGAATATGTGGGCCGCGATGCCAGCGCCAGCCCGGCTACGGGCTCGCACCATGTTCACCAGCGAGAACAGGCGTTGCTGGTCGCGGGGGCGTTTGCCGTTACCCCGTCAGGCCCGATCGGCCCGGGGTATGTGGGTTGGGTCGAGAACAGTAATGGTGCCAATGGCACGCATGGCGCGGCCGGTGCCAAGGGTGCCGCGAACGCCTGACCCACCCTCCCAGTCGAGACGCAATCATTGCCCACGGGTGGCAACGCCGTGGGCCTTTCATCACGAGGACAGCGCAATGCCGGTTGAAGAGATCGCGGTGCCGCGGACCGGAGAGTCGATCAGCGAAGGAACGCTGAACCGCTGGCTCAAGCCGGACGGGGCTTATGTGAAGGCCGATGAGCCACTCTTCGAACTGGGAACCGATAAGGCCACGCAAGAGATTCCATCGCCTTACAGTGGCACCCTCAAGATTCTGACCCAGGAAGGGGAGACGATCGCCGTGGGTGCGGTTGTTGCCAAGATCGATACCGACGCCAAGGCACCAGTAGGGACCGCTGCGCCTGCAACCGCACCACGTGCGCAGGCAA
>JBGTAO010000660.1:0-4189 GCA_041749835.1 Gemmata sp.
GCCGCATTGGCCTGGCGTGCGAGCGTGCTGGCACCATTGCCCGTGATCGCGACAACCTGAGAAGCGAGTTTGTGCAGCGGACCGAGCAAGCGCAAGAGTTCGTCCGATTCGCCGCTGTGCGATAGCAATAACGCGACATCATCGGGATGAACCGCACCGAGATCGCCATGCACGGCCCGCGTGGGATCAAGAGTGTACGCGCGGGTCCCAGTCGAATTGAGAGTGCCAACGAGCTTTTGCCCGACGTCCGCAGACTTCCCAACGCCGGCGACAGCCACACGGCCGCGGCAGCGCAGGAGCGTTTCGACCACGCGATCGAATCCGGCATTCAGTCGTGTTGCGACTTCGGCCAGTGCTTCCGCTTCGGTTACGAGAACCTGACGGGCAAAGGCAAGCCGGTCGAACGCCGACGGTTGCGGTGTCATGTGGCACGTCCTTGTGCCGGTGATGAACGGTCTGACAGACTGGACAGATAGCCGCTGTGGGCCAGAAATGCAACGGGAACCGGCGGCCCACCGGTTCCCAGGTCAAATGCTCGATTCGACCCGAATCAGTTCTTATCGGCTTTCACGTTGAAGCAGTGCATCTTGTCCTGGTCGCGCAGGTACAACTTCCCGTTGGCAATCACCGGGTGTGCCCAGCTTTCCTTGCCACTCGGTTCCGGTTCCTTGAACGAGGAGATCACCTTGAACCCTTCCGGGGAAGGCTCGATCAGAAAGAGCTCATGCGTCTTTTCATAGCGGAAGTAGAGCCGGCCATCAGCGGCGAGCACCGCGGCAGAGCCCGCACCGCGGGGAACGCCACCTGCCGTGGGTGGCTTCTCGGGGCCCCACTTGATCTCGCCGGTTTTGAGATCGACGCAAACAGGGGAACCTGCGTTTTGATCGTGGCCAAAGTAAACGTAATCGCCTGCCTGAACCATGCCGCCGTGGTGGTTGTTCAACTCAGGCTTGCGATACGATTTGATTTCCTTGACGGTGAACTTGTCATTCCCATCGGGCACGATCTCGATCAACGCCGCGCCGCCGCGATAACTGCTCGAAACCCAGATGTTGTTCTGGGAGATCACCGGAATGGGAATCTGCGCCGTGCTGCCGCGGGCCGCCAGCCCGGTGTATTGCCAGAGCACCTTGCCCGTCTCGGGGCTGATGCCGATCAACCCGCCCGCATCACCGGTGAGCACAACATACATCGGGGTCTCGGCAATGGTGGCCTTGATGGCCGAGGTATACCCCGCGCCTCGCCCGACGCCCGACGCCAATACGGTCTTCCACAACTCCTTACCGGTTTTCTTGTCCAGGGCCACGACCACCGCTTTATCGGCTGTCGGGATCACGATTAACTTGTCGCCGTCGATGAGCGGTGAATCGGTGAAGCCCCACTGGGGAACCTTGCCACCAAAATCGGCGTAGCTCTTCTGCCAGGCGACTTTCCCCGAGGTGGCATCGAGCTTCACGAGTTTCCCGGTAGTACTGACGGCGTAAACGGAACCGTCGTCGTAAGTTGGGCTACTACTTGGGCCAGTATTGGGGTTCCGCTTGACGGTTTCATCGAACGGCGTGAACCACAACTCCGAGCCATCGGCTTCCTTGAGCGCCCACACACCATCTTTCCCCTGACGGGTGCCCATGCCGAAGATCTGCCCCTTGGCGATGGTCGGGGTGCTGAAGCCCGAGCCCAGGTTCTTGGCGGTCCAGACCTGGGGCGGCCCTTCTTTGGGCCAGCTTTGAAGTAAACCGGTTTCTTTGCAGAGACCATCCCGATTCGGGCCGCGGAAAATCGGCCAATCCTCTGCGAGCGCAGTTGAGGCTATCAGTAACCCCAATGTGATGAGCGGTATTCGCAATGTCATGGTGCAGCGTCTCCAACAGTTGTGATCGATGAGAGGATAGCAGCAGATGGGCGAGGCGGGACCACTCTCAAAGTCTACATGACGCAGGTTCAAGTGCAAGCGTGGGCATGAAACGCGACCGCCCGGGCGAATTCATCCCAAAGATGAAACCCGCCCGGGCGGCATTGGGTTCGATGACGATTGCTGTTGTTACCAGCGCCGGTAGTAGCCGAATCCCCCGCTGACATAAACCGGTCGCGGTGGGTGACGGACCGGTACCACCATCACTGGCGCGGGGTAGACTGGTTGTTCGTAGATCACCGTGGTCGGCGCTTCCTGGTACACCACCTTGGTCGCCGTGGGGCTGACCGGGCGAGCCGCTTGCATCTCGGCAATCACGCGGGTGGAGACGCCATTGGCCTTCAGTGCATCGAGATCGGATGTGGCCAGTTGGAAGCTGCTGCCCGTCGCGCGAATCTGGTTGATGATCACCTGATCGTCGTGCCCCTTTTGGGCCATGTCGATCACGTCGAACATCCCCATTCGGCGTTGTTGAGCCTGAGCCTGGGCAACCGCGTTGGCTTGCACGATCTCGCGCTGCCGTTGTTCGTCCTTATCCGCGGAGTTCCCGACCAGCGCTCCCGTGCCAGCTCCGGCCAGGCCACCGATCACTGCTCCTGTCCGCGGGTTACCGGTCGCTGCTCCGATACCCAGCCCGACCGCAGTACCCAGAGCCGCACCGATCCCGGCACCCTTCTCGGTGTTATTCATGTGCTCGCAGCCGGTTGAGCCAAAACAACCAATGACTGCCGCAGAGAATAGTCCTGTTCGTAAGACCCGAACGGTTCGCATCCTTGACCTCGCAATGTGCCCGGACCGCGGGATATGCCGTTCCCCGTGGCCGCTGTCAACCCGGTTTTGGTGGCCAATGGCCCTCGACTCTTACACATCAACTATCGGCACGTAGTGAACCGAAACCCGAGTCGCGGTTGTCTGGTCGGGGTGAAAGCCCCGCGGATGGAGCTTTTCATGGATGCGGATCGGCCCGTCGATAATGCCCCGTACTTCACGCATACCCACGGCGGATTGACCGTCGAGGGCTGGTCGCGGGCGGCCGTGCAGAGCTATTGGCGAGTCCCCGAGTTGAAGCTCGGCTTCGATCTGGGTGGGCATCCGTGGGATTTCATGGGCACGCCCACCTGGTTTGTGTCGCATACGCATCTCGACCACATCGCCGCACTTCCCGTTTACGTGGCCCGTCGCCGCATGATGAAGATGGAACCGCCCACGGTGTATGTGCCCGCCGAGTACCTGGAAGATGTCCGCAAGTTGCTGACGATCATGCATCGGCTCGATCGCGGTCGGCAACTCGCGGAACTGAAGCCGCTCCAGGCCGGCGATGAGATTGAACTGGGCCGCGAGCACCTGGTCACGGTATCCAATACGGTTCACACCATTCCGAGCCGCGGCTTCGTGGTGTGGGAGCGCCGGCACAAGCTCAAAGAGGAGTTCGTCGGTCTGCCAGGTGAGAAGATCAAAGAGTTGCGTCTCTCGGGCGTGGCCATCACGCGGGAAATTCGCATGCCACTCGTCGCCTACACCGGGGACACCGCACCCGCGGGGCTCGATGCGACCCCGGCGTTCTTCCAGGCCAAGATTCTGATTACCGAGATGAGCTTCATTCGAGCCAGTCACCGCCGCGACAAGATCCACAAGTTTGGCCACATGCATTTGGACGACTTCGTCGAACGCGCCGACCGTTTCGAGAACGAATTGATCATCGCGGGCCACTTCAGCACCCGCTACCACTCCCGGGAGGTTCGCAAACTGCTGGACAACAAGCTGCCGGCTAACCTCAAGGACAAAATGAAGTTATGGCTCTGACGCCGGCAAATGCTGGCTGGGCGGACCCCACGATGACCGCGAACCAGTCGCGCCATTGTGGACTCTGAGCCGCGGCGCGTGACAATGTGCTTGTGAGTTACTCTCTCACCACGATCTGGTACGAACGACAACGCTTCCTGCCCGCCATTCTTGCGGTCGCGTTCAGCGCGGTGCTGGTCGCGGTTCAATCCGGGCTCGTGCTCGGGCTGCTTTCGATGATGTCGCGGCCGGTGGATATGGCGACCGCGGACCTGTGGGTCGGCTACCCCGGTGTGCGGAGTGTCGATCTCGGGCGGCCAATTCCCGAACGCTGGTTGGTTCGCGTGGCTGCACAACCCGAGGTGGTTCGTGTCGAGCCTGCCGTGCTAGGCTTCTCGCTCTGGACGCGGCCGGGCAATTCGCCGGGGGGCACGGTATCCGAAGTGTGTACCGTAGTGGGAACTCGGCTTGATCCCGATTCACTCGGAGCCGTCG
>JBGTAO010000661.1:0-7063 GCA_041749835.1 Gemmata sp.
CGAAGCTCACGACTGTGTGCACAGACAGCACCAACGGAGTGGAGATGCCCGCGAGGATGAGATATACCTTCTCGTAGCGTCGCCAGTGGATCGCCGAGCCGCGCCATCCGAGCGAGAGAACGCCGTAAGTAATTCGTTGCCAGCGCTTTTGGGCTTGGTCGCGGAGGCTTGCCAGGTCAGGAACCAGGCCGATGTACCAGAAGACCAACGACACTGTGAAGTACGTGGTGACGGCGAACACGTCCCAGGTCAGCGGGCTTCGGAACTGTGGCCAGACTCCGGCAACGTTTGGGAACGGGTAGAGCCAGTAGAAAAACCACGGTCGGCCCATGTGCAGCAGCGGGAATAGCCCTGCACACATGACCGCAAAGATTGTCATCCCCTCGGAGAAGCGGTTGATACTCGTTCGCCACTTTTGGTGCAGAAGCAGAAGTATAGCTGAAATCAGCGTGCCCGCGTGGCCGATACCGATCCACCACACAAAGTTGACGATCGCGAAGCCCCAGGCCACCGGGACGTTGATGCCCCAGATCCCGACTCCCATGTAGAAGAGCCAGGCGACGGCGACTCCCAAGAACTGGAGCATGGCCAGTCCGGCGAGGAAGCCGATCCACCAGCCACGTGGGTGTGGCCGAGTGAGTACGACTTCGCCCAGTGCATCCCCGACGGAAACCAGAGTATGCTGGTTCCGCACAAGCGGGTGCATCTCGGGTTCCAGAGGCAACTCTGGTGCACGGGATCCAGGATGTTCGGCTACTGCCACGTCAGACCCCCTTCGCCATGGCGGGGTTCGGATTCCGAATCACGGCCATGTGCGTCAGCCGTGGCCGGGTGTTCAACTCTGCCAGCAAACCGTAATCCCTAGGCTCCGCCACCCACCGGGTTACAGCACTCTTCGTATCGTTCAAATCCCCAAACATGATCGCACCAGACGGACAAGACGACTGGCAAGCCGTCAGGATTTCGCCATCACGAATCTTCCGCCCTTCGCGTTCCGCCACGATTTCGGCACCGCGAATTCGCTGGACGCAGAACGTACATTTCTCCATGACCCCACGGCTTCGCACCGAGACATCGGGGTTCCGGCCCAGTGTCAGTGTGTCGGTATTCCAGTCTGCATAGGTCAGGAAGTTGAAGCGCCGAACCTTGTACGGGCAGTTGTTGGAGCAGTAACGAGTTCCGACGCATCGGTTGTAGGCCATGTCGTTCAGGCCATCAGTCGAGTGGACAGTAGCCCCCACCGGGCAAACGATTTCGCAAGGTGCGTTTTCACATTGCACACAGGCGACGGGCTGGAAGTAGGTTTGTAGTACTGTAGAGTCGTCGGGCAGACCTTCGTAGTAGCGATCGATGCGGAGCCAGTGCATCGACCGGCCGCGCGTCACTTCTTTCTTCCCCACGACTGGGATATTGTTTTCGCTTTGACAGGCCACCACACAGGCACTACAGCCCGTGCAGGCGGTGAGATCAATCGCCATGGCCCAGCGGCGTCGCTGTTCGGGTCGAAGATCCGGTGAAAGATCGACCGAGTCGTTGTACATCGTCAGCGGAATCAGTCGAGGATCATGGCCGTGATCGTGTTCATGGCCGTGATCGTGTTCATGGTCGTGATCATGTCCCAGGCCGTTGTTCGGCCCTCGGGGAACGTTGTCGTTGATGAGACTGGTCTCGCCTGCGGCAACCGGTGGTATCCGGGCAAAGCTCGGATCTTTCTGGTACTGGTCCAGCGTTTGACGGCGAACCGGTGCCCGGTCGAGTTCTCGCCCCGTCAGGGGGTCAATCTGACTCATCGACCACTGGCCCTGCGTGCAGGCCAGATAGTAAGTACTGCTGGTCACCGTGACCGTGGCACCAGTCCCGAACCAGGGTGCATCGTTGGTCCGCAACAGATAGGCGTCGAAACCATGCAGTGGCTTCCCTTCCGCATTCGGATCATCCATTGAGGCTGCAACACGGCCTGCGCGAGTTCGACCCGAACCGACATGCACCGTGATCGCATCATCCGGATGACCGGGTAATGCCCAAACTGGCCCCTTGATGGTTCGATCGCGATACTTCAACTCCACCACACCAACTTCAGCACGGCCATGTTCACCACCTGTCCAGGCGAACGATTTCTCGATTCCGAGCTTGGCAGCGGTGTTTGGGCTAACAAAGATCGCGTTGTCCCAGGTCAGCTTGGTAACTGGCTTTGGCAACTCCTGCAACCAGCCGTTGTTCGCATACCGACCATCATAAAGTGTGGGGTCCAGGCGAAAGTTGATTTCGTATTGACCGGCAGGGCTCGCAGCCGGTGCCGTGGGTGCACCATTGGCCCAGGTGCCAGCCAATGTGACTCCTTCGGCAAGGGCCGAAGTGCCGCGAACGACCCCGGCACGGACAGTTTCCTGCCAAAACACCTCGAATGGGCCGGACTCTTTCTTGGCAACGTACCACTTGTTCCAGTTGTCCCGGAGCAAATCGAGCGGGTCACGGACAGGCGCACTGACAAGATCGGCCAGGAACTCCAACACCGACTTCCCACCGTGGAGCGGCGCGATCAGTGGTTGTTGAATGGCCACGGTTCCGTCGTGACCGCGGATGTCGCCCCAGCTTTCGAGGTAATGGGCTTCGTTGATGTGCCATTCGCAGAGAACGCTGGTTTCATCGCGGGAACTCCCCAAATGCAGGGAGAACATCTTGTTCTTTGCCGCTACCTGGAACGCAGTTGCAAACGGTACATCGGCGGGTGTTGTATACGCAGGATTGACTGCCAAAATCAGGAGGGCATCGACCTGACCCGCGTTCAGTTCGTTCGTCAAGGTTTTGAGATCTGACACCCGACCGTCCGGACGTGATTCGATCAGTGCGGTTGGCGTGATCGTTTTACCAAGATTCTCGAGGTGACTGTTGATGGCCGCAACAAGTGCGTGAACGGAAGGTGGCTGTTGTTCTCCAGCGATGACGATCGATTTACCCTTGCGAGCCTTCAGGTCTTCGGCAATGGGCTTGATGCTATCTTTGAGGTTTTGCGAAAGCGCCCCTGCGGCAGGAGTTCCTGCGACTCCCAGTTCGCGTGCAATCTCACGAGCGAATGACTCCACCTGCCCACTAGACATGGCCAGTCGATGATCGGCCACCGAACCGGTGTTCGTCGGCATACATTCGGCAACGTAAAGCCGACTCATTTCAGCAGGGTTAATTCCGTCTTGAGCGTTTTTGCGGACGTTGCGCCGCTTCGCGAAATCGCGGCTATAGCGAACTTGGCCGGGGCCGCTGCAAAGGAAATCGGCATCGAGAGACAGGATCACATCGGCCTTGGTGAAGTCATAAACCAGGTTAACCGGTTTGCCGAATGCCGCCGCTGTGCCCACCCGTGCATTCTCATTGCTGCCAGGGTCGTGCTGAACCCAGCTCGCTTGGGGGAAATCGGCCAATAGCTTTTCGATCATCTGCGTCAGGCTGGGGGAAGTCACGGCCCCAGTTACGATTCGAAGCCGAGTTTCTTTTTTTGATTGGCCCGGCGCGGTGTACAACTGTTTGCGTGCTGCGATGATGGCCAATTCATACGAGGTGGGCTGACCGCGTTGGGTTACCCCTCGTGAGCGGTCGGGATCATAAACATCCAGGATCGACGCCTGTGTGAAGACGCTTGTTCCGCCAAGGCTTGAAGGATGATCCGGATTCCCTTCGATTTTGATCGGCCGGCCTTCGTGACTGCGAACGAGTACACCGTTCCCAAACCCGCTGAGAGGTGCTGCCGACGCGAAAAAGAGGGGAACACCCGGCACCAGTTCGTCGGGTTGTGTGGTGTAGGGAAGGATCTTCCCTTGCGGTGCTGGCCGGACATAACACCCCGCACCACTCGCCAGAGCTATTGAAGCTCCCATCACGTTTAAAAACGTTCGGCGGCTAAGCGGATCAGTGAATTCTGCAGCCCCTTCTGGGAACTCATTTTGCATCGCAGCGAGGTATTCCGGGGAATGGTGATGTTCCTCCACCCCATTCCAGAGCGGTGTAGCTGCTGATCCGGACTTGTCCGCTTGATTCGGAGTCATCGCAACCTCAAGTCGCAGATAGTGACCGTTGAGCCAGAGTCGTCGTGTGGAAGTGAACGAGCATCGTTGACTTCCAGGAAAGCCCAAGAGTTTACCGGTGGCACATGGAGCAGTTCGTGAGCGTGACGGAATCTCGCACCTTGTACTGCTTCTTCAACAGCGGACCGAGATCTCGCTGTTGAGTGGGGTAGGGCTCTCCCGTTTCGGGGTTCGTTGCGCCCTTTGCGGGAGTCCAGGTCATGCTGAACACTTCCGACTTTGGCCGTAAGTGTCGTTCCGGCTCTCGGTGGCACGCGATACACCATTCCATCAACAACGTTGTCGCCTGGGTGGTCAAATTCATCTCATCCATCTGACCATGGCACGACACGCACCCAACGCCCTTGGCCACGTGGATCGAGTGGTTGAAGTAAACGTAATTGGGCAAGTTGTTCACCCGTAGCCACTCAATTGGCTTGTTGGTGCGGTAACTTTCACGCACAGGGGCCAACATGTCGGAACCGGTCCAGATCTGCTGATGGCAATTCATACAGGTTTTGGTAGCCGGTATGTTCGCAAACCCCGAGGTTTCCACGGAGGTATGGCAATAGCGACAATCGATGCCAAGTTGACCGACATGGTGAGCATGGCTGAACGCAACGGGTTGCGCCACGGTTTCGTTGATGCCCGTCGCGTACGAAGAGCGATAGAACGCCGCACCTCCGATACCGGTTCCACCCGCGAGGAGTGGCAAACCAAGGATCAAGAGGCGGCCAATCGGGTTCATTGCCTTGGGAAAAATCTGGGGCATTGCAGCTTCACCTTATTGTGCCGGAAGGGTTACCACTGCTCCCACTGCAGGTATCGAAGCGCCTGATTAAGCGTAATCGTGATCGAGAGGCTGGCAGCACAGAGGCAGGTGCCAGCAAACGCAAAGTTCTCGCCATGCAGTCCACGAACACCCCGGGCGAGCGAGAAGATGCCCAAGCTCAGACCAACTGTTGCCAGCAGTGAACTAAATGGAGTCCACCAAAAAAGCAACATGCTCATATAACCCAGAGAAATCGAAGCCGTTGCAATTCCTCGCGCCACAGGCGAATGCCCGGGTGACGCGACAGACGGTGGCGATTCCAGGACATGGTCCATGGTTAGTCCTCCTGGAGTGGGGTTGAAGATTGAGCAAATTGGCCACAGTGTGTGACCAGAATCAACCCGAAATCATGTAGTAATCGACTCCTGGCTGAGATCTTGAAAAGTAGGACACTGTTTGCGTGAAGTGGTGCTTGGGAACGGATTCCCATGGCCTGATCATGAATGCGAGCAACAGCTAGCATCGATGCCTCAATATTCCAAGGGCAACACAGCCCATTAACGCTGTAAGTACTTGCAAATGCATGAGTTCTGCAAGGTGCAAATCCAAGCGATTCAATCATCATTCAGAGATCGTTAGAACCAAAAAGCCTGATCATTAACGGGAGCCGCTGATGGTCTACTTCAGACTTTGCAGCTATCGTCACAAAGTCCTGGTATTAGCCTTCGGGCTACTGAAGACAAGACAAAAATCCGGGAAATGCCACGTTTGGTTCGAACCATGTCACAACTTCCGACGCACAGACGTTGAAGGTGAATTGTCGACGGGCACAGATCTCGAATGATTTGCTGGTAACTTGTTGTTCAGGGTCACCGTGATTGCGGTTAAACTGAAGGCGTCTGTTTTCAGGAATGACCCATTCGCTTGATCAGCTCGGAATCGTTTATTTGAGGGTATAACGTGATCGAACCCACATCCCACCCCGCGGTTGCCGTGACTCTGAAGAAGCGAGTGGCAGTTCAAGCGGCACCTTACATTCCGGCGATTGGCCCGCGGCTTCGCGTTCTGCTGTATCTGGTATTTGCCGGTTTCGCATTTCTTGGTGCGACAGGGATCTATCTCTTGGTCATCTCGATGATGAACCAAGTGAACACAGATCAACTCTACACAACTCCTTTTACGTTTTGGATGCTCATCGCGCATATCGGTGTTGGTGCAATTGGTGTCGCACCGTTTCTGTTGTTTGGATTCATCCATATGTGGTCCGCCTGGAGTCGCCCCAACAAAGCGGCTGTGCGACTCGGTATCCTGGTATTTGTGCTTGGAATTGTGATTATTGTGAGTGGTGTAGCGCTGATTCAAATTGAAGGCATGCCACAATTACCGACTGGAACATCTTCTCGAACCATTACGTACTTGGCTCACCTCATCATCCCAGTAATTGCGTTACTCGCATATATCGCTCACCGACGTGCAGGTCCACCAATTAAGTGGCGATACGGTCGCTACTGGGCCATTGTTGTCGCGGTCGTTGTGGGTGGTATGGCCGGGGCCCACGTCTTGGATCCACAGCAAATCGGTCGGGAAGGCCCCGCCGAAGGGATGCAGTACTTTTTCCCCTCGGAGGCGCGCACTGCGGATGGAAAGTTCATTTCTGCTGAGTCGATGATGCTAGATGAATATTGTATGAAATGCCATCAAGACATTTACACCGATCATCTGCATTCATCACACAAATTTAGCTCATTTAATAATCCTGCGTATCTCTTCAGCGTCAACGAGACGCGGAAGATTGCACTGGAACGCGATGGAAAGACAAATGCCTCGCGCTGGTGTGCGGGTTGCCATGATCCAGTCCCGTTCTTCAGTGGCAAATTCGATGATCCGAACTTCGATATGACCAATGATCCCACAGCTCATGCTGGAATTACCTGTGTTGTCTGTCACTCCATGACGCACGTTAATTCACCAATAGGAAATGCCGCGTATACAATCGAAGAAGCCCAGCACTATCCTTTTACTTTCAATAATTCCGAATCGTTACAGTGGATCAATAACCAGCTCATCAAGGCAAAACCGGAACTTCACAAGAAGACGTTCCTGAAGCCCATGCACAAGACTGCAGAGTTCTGCTCAACTTGTCATAAGGTTCACCTACCGGTCGAGTTAAACCACTACAAGGATTTTCTACGCGGTCAGAATCATTACGATTCATTTATTCTTAGCGGTATGGGGC
>JBGTAO010000662.1:0-5932 GCA_041749835.1 Gemmata sp.
AACTTGACCCCGGCAAGTGTGGGGATGCGAGTCGCAGCGGTCTCGATCCAGTCGGGCACCGGGAACGTGACACCGGTCAGGATGGGAATGTCGTAGAAGTAGAATGGAGTTCCCGGCGCAGATGCGGCAACTTCCGCGCAACAGGCGATCAAGACTTCGGCACTGCGGGGCTTGAAATAGCTCGGGCTTACCATCGCAATCGCCGCGGCACCCACAGTCTGAGCGTGCGCCGCCAGGCCGCAGCAATCTTCGAGACAATTACCGCCAACGTGAACGACGACGCGAACGGCAGTCCCCTTTAACACCTCCACCCAGCGGTCAGTGAGTTCCATTCGCTCAGAAGCACGCAAGGAACTGAATTCGCCCGTGGTCCCCCCCACAAAGACACCAACAACGCCATCCCGCACCAGTAACTCGGCCTGTTGCTCGATCGGTGCAAGGTTGAGCGCACCGGAATTGGTAAATGGCGTCAGCACGGCCGGGACGAGGCCAACAAACGGGTGATGCATTGCGGTTCCAGCTTCGAGGGGCTGCGTCGAGAAGTTACTGGAGTAAGAACTACGAACTCCGCGAGCCGATTGCCGCAAAGTTCCGAGGTGTTCTCCCGTGGCTACCGCGAATTACGGTCGATTGCTCCACGAATGGGGCTTGGTGCTGAGACGCAGCCCGCCGCGAACGATGTCGCCGTCGCCCGGGCAGATATCGGGCGGAGCATAGCGCCAGGCGGGTCCGGCCACACCTTCGCGCATTCCTTCGGCGTACAGCTTGGTCATTTCCTTTTGATCAATACTGATGGGCGTCTCAGAATTCGCGGGCACATCCTGCTTCAGAGCCGTGAGGTGATATTGCATGCCCGCGATCCGCGCCTGTCCGTAAAGGCTCATCAATTCCGCCCGGCAATGGGCATACATGAGTGTTTCAGTCGTGGCACCGAGGATGGGCAATACCCGGCGGCGAACGGGTGCCGCATCGGGATAGAGCTTCCCAGCGACCACCGCGTACAGGTTGCCCGTACCTCCGGGGATGCCACCAGCGGCATTCACAACGCCTTGCGAAGCCGTCCGGAAGACCACCGAAGGGACGAAGATTTGTGAGCTTACACCACCATCGGTGTGAAGCTCGGCCGAAGGTTGCCCATCGACTTCGACAACGAATTCGACAGGCGGTAGCATCCCCGGAACCGAGCACGATGCTAACAGCACATCTTGAAACAGCCGCATACCATCCGGGGCCGGCTGCGAAGCGATTGCACCCATGTCCCACATCACGAAGCGGCGTGTATCGAGGTTTGTGGTGCCCACATAGAGGCGTCGCCCCTTGCGATGCTCGGCGGCAATGCGGTCCAGCAATGCTTGATCGACCTGGGATCCAATCAACTGCCGCAACGGAGCCGACGACGCCACGGCATCCTTGAACGGAATCGTGACCCAGGTGCGAATGCGGAAAATGTCCTCGGCCCGTACGCCCGTGTAGAGTTGCTGCATCCGGTCGTCGTATTCCGGGCCCAGGAATGCATAGGGCGCGATCAATGCCCCAACACTGACGCCGGTCACCACGTCAAACTCGGGCCGCGTTTCTGTGCGGGTCCACCCGGCGAGGAACCCAGTGGAATACGCACCGTAAAGCCCACCACCCGATAGCGCGAGGACGTTGCGCGGTCGCCGCATGCCCGGGTCTGGCATCAGCGGGCCATTCACGGTGACTCCGGCGGGAACAACATGGGGCTGTTCGGCCGGTATCTGGGTACGCGGGTGCGGCGGTCGATACGGGGCTCGCCGTGCCGGAGTCGTGCAACCCGCCACAACCGCCAGCCCCAGTGTGATGACCGCGCCCAGTCGAATCCACCAGCGCAACGAGGTGTGAATCATGCTGGTGCACGTACCCGCGATCTGGGTGCGGTGTCAAACCCGAATCGCGGCAACCTGTGCAGATCCTGTTCACGCCATGTGCTGTGCAAACTTTGTCACGCCGCGGAACTGCACAATCTCCGCACTTGGCTCAGGAATAAATGGCTAATTTCGGCTTAGTTTTCTGGTCAATACTGCGAATTACACCATTTGTACCCCAAAAAGTCTCCACAGACCGCTGAACAGCACCTATAAATGTATTTCCCGTGCTGTACGTTTTTAGTACGGGCACCGTGGTGTCCAACAGGAGGTCCATTCAGGATGATCACCACTACTCTGGCTGTTGTTGCGTTGGCTGGGGCTTTGTCGCCGAATGCAAGCCCGACAATTCCGGGATGGCAGACGGATTACGCCCAGGCGCGAAGTACAGCTCTGGCAGAGCGTAAGCCGCTGGCAGTTTACGTGGGACAGGGAGCCCAGGCGCTCAATCGAAAGCTGGCAGACGGGACGATCTCGACCGATGCGGCCCAACTACTGAGGGCGAGCTATGTGTGCGTATACCTCGACGCCGAAACGGATGCTGCACGTCAGCTCACCGGGCGATTCGAGCTGAATGAGGGATTGATTCTCAATAGCCCTGAAGGGGATGTGCTCGCAGTGCGGCATGGTGGAGCCGTTTCGGGTGCCGATCTGACCCGGCAACTCCGGGAGTACTCGAGTGGTACACCGGCAGCGGTCGTGCTTACCTCGGCGACAGTCGCAACGCCTGCCCCGGTGGTGACCACCGCGGTAATCGCAGCACCAGCAACACAAACGATCGTAACCGCGGGTGCCTACTCGGCTCCGGTGATGATCAGCGGTGGGTGTGCCAACGGCAGTTGCCGTACGTTTGCCCCCACGACTGGCTATGTCATGCCGGCAAGTGGTTACCAAACCTATCCGCTAGTGAGCGGTGGTTGTGCCAACGGCCGGTGCCCGAGCCCTCGCTAATTTTGTCGCTCAACGTGGTCGAAGTGCTCACTACACTTCGGCCACGTTGGGTGGTTCTCCCACTCCGTTCGCAACAGTGAATAGTACATCACATCTTCGAAATGCCCCCGGCGAAGCAATGCCGATCGCAGGGTGCCCTCATAACGAAATCCCAGCTTGTGTAACACTTTTGAACTGGCCGTGTTCCCGCTGATCACCCGGGCTTGCAGCCGCTCCGGGCGATCGCGATGGAACGCCGCGTCGATCAGGACACGGCTGGCTTCAACAGCAAGACCTTGCCCCCAGAAGGGCTCCGCAATCCAGTAACCCAACTCCAGGGTGCGGTTGGGCTCAGCCGACCAGAAGCAGCCACATGAACCAATGGGTGCCGGGTCGGAATGCAATGTGATCGCGTACGGCTCCAGCACTCCCTCCCGATAGCGCAGTTGGGCGTAGTCGCACACAAATGCCAGGGTATCGGCCACAATCCGATGGGGCTCCCACAGGGTATAGCGAGTAACCTGCGGGTTCTTGGCGTGTTCAAACAACGGTTCGGCATCGGCAGCAGTGAATGGCCGCAGAATCAACCGCTGCGTTGTGAGAACCGGTGGTCGCCATTCCGGGGGCATCACGAGTCTGGCCCTTACCGATGGGAGGGGTTCGCTGGAAACGAAGTAACGCTCAACTCCTTGAGCTAAGTTTGCGAGGGCTTATCGGGGCGACCACGGTGCAGGCGTTTTGTCGAAGAAGGCACCGAGGCCGTGGCGGCACTCTTCGGTCAGGCGTGGTTCCGCGCTCGCCTGGGCAAGTTGCTCCACCGAGAGTGACATGTGCGAGCAGCGCCGGAGCAGGTCTTTCGTCGTGGCCAGCGCTTTGGGACCGCCTTCCGCCAGCAGCAAGGCCCAATCATCCGCTGCCGCCATCAAGTGATCGGGTGTGACAATGGCATTAATAAAGCGTAATCGCAGGGCTTCGACGGCATCGATGAGTTCGCCGGTCAACAAAAGCCAGCGTGCGGCACGTTCCCCCACGTGACGCAGCAAGTGGGGCATGACCATCGCGGCGACCAATCCCCGGCGGACCTCGGGATAGCCGAACTTCGCATCGGGAACCGACATGGCCAGGTCGCAAACCGAGACCAACCCCGCGCCGCCCGCCACGGCCGCTCCATTCACTGCGGCGAGCGTGGGCTTCGGAAGTGTGTAGATCAGTTCGTACAGAGCCGAAAGCTTGGCTGCGTCTTCCCAGACCTTGTCGTTGTCGTCACCCAACGTGCTACGCAGTTCATCTAGATCCATGCCCGCACAGAACGCGCTGCCTGTTCCTGTCAGGATGACACTTCGAGCTTCAGAATCGTTGGCCGCGCGGAGGAACGCATCGGTTAAGGCGGCGATGAGCGACCGCGACAGGGCATTCCGTTTGTCGGGGCGATGAATCGTAACGACTGCTGCTGGCCCACGATGCGTATAAAGCACAAGATCGGTCATGGGCCACTCCTGGCGGTGATCGCGTGAACTATCGGGGCGCTTCCAGTACGGTCGGCGGCACTTCCATCGACATCCGGAGCAGTGCCAGCGCCAGGGTTTTGCCCTGCGTGTCGGTGCGAAGCGATTGGCTCGCCCCCCCCGCCAGCACATCGTACAGCACAAAGTTCAGCCCCCGAACATTCGCCGCTTCGAATCGTTCGACCCGCGACGCTCCAAGTGGCTGAAAGTACGCCGCAACACTGGCAGACGTAAGGTGCTCACGAAGCCAGGCGAATCCGGCATCGGTGTACGCAATGACGGCGACATTCGCATGGTTCCCCTTGTCGCCACTGCGGCCATGCGCGATTTCCGAGAGCGGTACCGTTGGCATCAGAGCACCTCGACTCGGGGTACGACTGCCGACTTGGCGATCAGTGCCGGCCAGTACGCCAATACCTCACGTACAACCGGGCGACCGGTCGTGTAGCCTGTCGTTCCGGCAACCCCCCCGGTGACAAGTGGTGCGAACTCTTTGGTGAATCGCTCCACTGCAGCTTTCCGGGGATCACGTACTGCTACCCGGAGGACCACTTCCGGAGGATCGCCCACAGCGGCAATCACGCCGGGCACACAATCGCCCGAACCGAGCACTTCGATATTCGTTTGGGCCGGTACGAAGCCTGCAAATTTCAGGCGTTCGAGCAGGATCGCTCCCGAACGACGGGCCTTCTCGATCGCGTTCGGGCCAGCCAGAACCAGCATTCCCGCCGCCATGTAACCATTGCGGTAGGCGATCGAAACCTTGTAACTGTCGGTGATACCGTTGCTACTACCGCCACTCACGGCGACGACATCTTGACCCGCTTGCTGCAACTGCACGGTGGTGAAGTCGGCCACGACATCGGGTGTGTAGTAACGAGCCGGGTCGGCCACCTCGTACAGGAGTTGCTCGGCGAGTGTTTCGATATTCACGACACCACCCGTGTTCGCCGGCTTGGTCACAGTGAACGTGCCATCTTCGGCCATATCCGCAATCGGATATCCCACATCGCCGAGGCGTGTGCCGGCATCGGCATTGATCCAAAGCCCACCAGTGGCTTGCGCTCCACACTCGATCAGGTGCCCGGCGACCGTGGCTTGTGCCAGCCGAGTTCGATCGGCTTCACCGAAGCTCCAGCCAAACTCAAATGCGGCCGGGCCGACCGTTAACGAGGCATCGGCTACACGACCCGTGATGACAATTCGAGCCCCGCGCTGCAAAGCCTCCACGATGGGTTCAGCCCCCAGATACGCATTGGCACTCACGACACGATCGCGGACCGTGGCGAGTGGATGGCCGCTTTCCAGATTGTTCAGACCGTGCCCCCGGGCGAGCAATTGATCCAGTTGCGGCAAGAGATCGTCTCCCGCGACGGTTGCAATTGGTACGGCTTCCATTCCCGCTTGGGCCAACACACCACGCGCGGCCCGGGCACAGGCCAAGGGGTTCATTCCACCGGCATTGGTTACGATCTTCAACTGGGGTTGCTGGAGCAGATGCGGCACTAATCGTTGCAACACATCGATGAAATCCGTCGCATAACCGGCCTGCGGATCCTTTGCTTTGAGCTTGGCCAGAATCGACATGGTTAATTCGGCCAGATACTCAAG
>JBGTAO010000663.1:0-3009 GCA_041749835.1 Gemmata sp.
CCGGTGAAGTGTCCTACGAAGACCGCGCGATTCAGGACTGGTCCACCGTCCGTACGTTCGCTGATCGCGTCGCGACCATCACGACCAACTGGGGCTATCAGCCCTTGCTCCAGCAGGTCTGGCCGCGGCTTACGAAATCGACTTCGCAACAGAACGTGGGCATGTTGCTCACCGAGGCCCGGGTCGCGCTGGAACACGCTTGGGGGTGCCACAACCTCGAACTCCCGGTGAGTACGCTGGCGCAGACGGAAGCCTTTCAGCGCTTCGCTCAGCAGATTCTGGAAGAGTTGCCCCGGTTTCGCACAGTGTACAACGCTGCAATCCGGGAGTATCGAGCGACGAATGGCCTGCGGAGTGTGAATCATCCTGCGCCGGAGTTGCACCCGGGGGAAGCGCCGTTCTGGGTCCGCTCGGACGCGGCTCGCCGGCACCGGGCGACCGCTACCAGCAACGTTCATTCGTTGCGCCCCCGAGCGTTGACGCTGACTCTCTTTGCGCGGTTATGCCTGGGCGACTTCTTCATCCATGGCATCGGTGGCGGCAAATACGACGAAGTGACCGACGCGATCATGCGGGGCTTCTACGAAGTCGAACCGCCGGCGTATCAGGTTCTCTCGGCCACGCTCTATCTCCCGTTGCCCGGCTATCCGTCCGGTCCGCAAGACGGGAAACGAGCCCAGCGGCGGCTCCGCGATTTGCGATGGAACCCGCATCGCGTGACGGAAGCGAATCGGAGCCACGATCACGAGATTGCACGATTGGTGCAGGAGTTGGAACGGGCTATTGCTCAGGAACCCGCTGTCGGTAACCGGTTGGCCCGGCGGGACTGGTTCCGGGGAATCTCGCACTTGAAGCGGGAACTGCAGGGGTATCTGGCCAAGCCCATGCAGATGGCAGAGGATCGCTTGCATCAGGTGCAGCAGGAACTCCAGGCCAACGCCGTATTGCACCGGCGTGACTTCGCATGGGTGCTGTACCCCGAGGAGCAATTGCGGCCGTTCTTGCAGCAGTTCCTGGCGTTCTGAGCGAAGACGATGTGCGTGAACCGAAGTGTCAGCGCGGACGCGATTGACCGCGCTCAGGGTGAGAGCGTTAGCGCTTCGCCGTGGCCGCTGCTTCAACCGACGCGAGGATCGCTGCGATCTTCTCTTCCGTCAGTTCACTGGCCTTGGCAAAGGCCCAGGGCTGACCAACAATCCGCAACCGATTGTACACCACCACGGTCACTTCGTCGGTTTGCGACACTCCCCAGGCCGTCAGGGCTTTGGAGCGCTCGGCCGCAAGCCCGAACGGAATGTTCGGTGTGTTCACGGCGTTGGCGAAGTCGCGGATCTCCTTGACATAGACATCGCGTTTGGGGTCATCGGGGTATTCGAGATCCTGCTCCACCTTGGTCTCGGTTTCGGTGCCGTCGGGTAGTTTGGATTTCACAGTCACGACCTTGGTGCCGCCTTCGAGCCGCAGGAACATTACGAATCCTGTGAGCTTCTCGCCACGGAACTTGGGGATCAGGCCGTCCACGCCGCGGATGAGCTTGGCGAACCCGCCATCAGGCTTGAGCATGGCGACATCGGAACGCACGAAAATCGCAACCACGGGTGCGATCCCGTATTCACAGACGAGGCAGTGGATCTTACCCTGGCGATTGTCGGGGCCGGGTTTGAGCGAGCCATCGGGCTGCTTGACCATAAAGCGGCCATCGGTCACCAGGTAGGCCCGAAAAGTCGAAGGAACCACTTTCTCCGAGTTTGCCGATTTGGGTTCCTGTGCCGATGCCAGCAGGCTCAGGGCTCCGGCCAAGCCGATCCCGGCGAGGTAGGCAGACAATCGCATGGAAATCCTCCACAAGCATTCGCCGAGCACCGCTCGATGGCACGGGAGACTTCCCGTATCCTTCAGATTGACGGGTTCCCGGAAAAAGGTCAAGCAGTGTGGGCGGTTAACCCTTGCTCCCACCCACCGGAACCCGGTACGATCGACAAGTTAGAACTGTCGCCACGTCCGTTGCTGTCCGGGGAGTGTCCACCTCATCATGGCCGTCGTCATCCGCTGTCCCGAGTGCCAGGCCAAGTTTCGCCTCCGTGAAGAGCCGGAGTCGGATACCGAAGTCGAGTGCCCCAAGTGCGAACACGTACTTCTGGCCGATGAGAATCGTGTGTTAGCGGGCTCCGACGACGATGAGGATCGTCCCCGGAAGCGACGCCGCGAACCGGAGGACGGCGACGATCCCCCGCGGAAAAAGCGCAAATCGGGCGGTGTTGCCACGGCGACCAAGCCCAAGGTGCCCAAAAAGCGCAAAACGAAGAAACGGAAGACTTCGCCGATTGTGCTGGTCGGCATCATTGTCGGTGCTCTCATGACGATCGGCACGGTGGCCGGCGTCTTTATCTGGTTCTTCACCAAGAAGTCGGCCGCCCAGGAGATGATGAATTACCTGCCGGAGGAGTGCGACGAAGCCTTCGGGATCAACATCGGGCACCTCGCGAAGTACCCCGAGTTCTACAAGTCCTGCGAATCGAACTTCGCCAACAAAGGCTTCAAGATCGCCGCCGAGGTGTTCTCCAAGTCCGTGATCGGCGAAGAGGCCAAGGACGCCATCGATAACATCGTGCAGGGTTCTGGCCGTGTTGGTGGGACTGCGGGCGGGCAACTCCTCGAAGCGACCGTTCTGCGAACCAAAGCCGAGTTCGATGCCAGCCTCCTGAGCAAACTCCCGGGGGCGACCGAGTACACGGCCCAGGGTGTGAAGTATTACACCATCAGTGATATCCCGGAACTCGATTACCCCGGGCTGCGCGTGTTCGCTCCGACGAATCGTTTGGTGGTCTTCACCCGCGGCGATATGCCTGAGAAGACGTTCAACGCCATGCTCAAGGGCAACGTCGATAACCGGGATGGCACCATCTACGTCCGCGGCGGTTCGATGTGTAAACAGTTGTCCCGTGGTACTGTGTGGAAGTTCGTGCTCTTTGGCGGCAATATCGCGCGCCCGGTAGCTCCTGCCCCATC
>JBGTAO010000664.1:0-3745 GCA_041749835.1 Gemmata sp.
GACAGAGAGGCTCTCACCGGATACTAGAACGTCAGGGCTGGCCGGATTATGTGTTCGCATTCCATGACGACGAAGAGTTAGGGCCGCGAATGTTAGCGCCATCGGCAAACGAACTGGTCTCACGGCGGGCGACCTGTGAACCCGGTCGCCCGCAGAATCGTGTCTACGCTTCAGTTAGAACTTCGCAAGCATGCTCTTGGCGCTGTCGAGGCAAGCGGCATCATCGTTTTCATCCAGCGCGGCGAAGCGCTCTCGAATTCGGCGGAATGCCAGTTGCAGGAAGTAACGCCCGCTCGCCACATCCGCGAATGGGTCGGCTGCCACCGACTTGCCATTACTTGCGGCCTTGGTCAGTAAGTGGTCGAGCCGGGCCAGGACGCACGACGACACGTACAGATCGATGGCGATATCCGCGATGCGCTCGTGCACGAGTTGGGCCTGGACGAAGCGTTCTTCGTCCTTGAGCGCCATGAACACCTTGGGGAGCTTGAGCCCGAAATCGCGGACGAGCCGACCCAGCGTATACGCATCATTATTGAGCGTGCTATTCGTCACCGGTACCGTGGGCGCGCTGGTGGTCAGCCAGGGTGCCGACAACTGGCCGAGCACGCCAATCGACTGGCCAATCTTGCGCAGGCTCCACTTTCCGCCGAGCATATCGTCGCGCAAGCCCTTGAGGTGCTCCCCTGGCCCCCGGCAACCGACCACCGCGATGAACGCCTTGAGCACATCGTTGGCCCCTTCGCCGATGGTGTTGATGCGCGCGTCGCGCATCCAGCGCTCGATCGGTTGATCGCTGAAGTAGCCTTTGCCTCCCCACACCTGGAGCGTGTCGTTCACGATTGTCCAGAGGTGCTCGGTGGCGAACACCTTCAGAATCGCCGTTTCGAGCATGTAATCGGGCGATCCCTTGTCGATGAACGCCGCGCACTCTGCCGTCGCGGCTTCCATGGCAAAGCAGTGCGCCGCCGCGTATGCGATCTTCTTCTGGACCAGTTGGAACTCGCTGAGCGTTTGCTGGAACTGCACGCGATTCTTGGCGTGTTCGGTCATGGCCTGGATGCACACCTTGGCATGGCCCGTGCAAGTCGCGCCAAACGTGACGCGGCCATAGTTCAGCACCGTGAGCGCCGCTTGAAGGCCGCGCCCCATCTGGCCCAGGAGGTTCTCCTTCGGCACGCGCATGTTGGTGAAACGCATCTTGCCGGTCGCGGTGCCACGAATGCCACACTTCGGAGCGCGTGCTTCGAGCACTTCAAAGCCCGGGAGATCCGGAGTGACCAGGAACGCCGTGACCTTGCTCTTGCCGTCCGGGGTGGGGGTGCGGGCCATCACTGTGAGGATGTTGGCAATGCCACCGTTGGTGATGTAGTGCTTGGTGCCGTTCAGAATGTAGGCAGTGCCGTCTTCGGTGGGCGTGGCCGTGGTTTGAACATTGGCAGCATCGGAACCCGCCTCGGGCTCGGTGAGAGCAAAGGCACACAACTTCGAACCATCGTAAAGCCCGGGCAGCCACTTCGCCTGTTGCTCCTTGGTGCCGAACAGGCAGAGCGCCCGCACGCCGATGCTATGGTGCGCATTCACAAACACGGCAACGCTGGCATCGTGCCCGCCGAGAATCTCCATGGTCTTGAGGTACTGCTGCTGCCCGAAGCCAAGCCCGCCGAACTCGGGGGGAATCGTGAGCTTGTACACGCCGAGATCGGCCAACCCCTTCACCACCGAGTCGGGGATGCGGGCATCGCGATCGATCTGCATGTGATCGATGTGCGCATCGGCGAACGCTTTCACCTTGGCAGCGATCTCGTCGGCCGCAGCCTGCTTCTCGGCCGGAAGCGTCGGATACGGGAAGAGTAACTCGCCCTTGAAGCGACCAAAGAAGAGCGCTTTCGCAAAGCCGACATCCGAGCCGGCGATCAGTTCTTCGACCTGCTTCTTCTGTTCGGCGATTTGTTGAGCCGTGAGAGCCATCGAGAGAACCCCCTGAGTGGGAACGGGAGAGAGGTTGGGGTAATGAGTGTATTCTATGCGGTAGGGCCAAGGACAACCCCACTCACGGCGCAGTTCGGCGTAGAATATGTGTGGCTGTTTGCCCGACTGTACCTGCGGGCCTATGAATTGGGTCAAAGAACTCTTGAGTTGCTGCCCTCTCCGGAGCGAGATTCGTGCAAAAGCACCCCCAGAATGGGACCACGACCATTTCACCGCGCACCTCGAACACTCGCGATGACGATGCTGCCGTCAAGCCGCCTGTTGATCACGAGAGAATACGCCGGGCTGTCCGCGAAATTCTGGCGGCCGTGGGCGAAGACCCCGACCGCGAAGGGCTCCGCGAAACCCCCGATCGGGTGGCCCGCATGTACGCCGAGATCTTCAGCGGCTTACACAGCGACCCGGCGGAACCGCTCAAGAAGATGTTCACGCAGAAGCACGACGAAATGGTGCTGGTGAAGGACATCGAGTTCGCCTCCTGCTGCGAACACCACCTGCTGCCGTTCGTGGGGAAAGCGCACATAGCATACTTACCCAACGGGAAGATCGTGGGGCTCTCCAAGCTGGCCAGGGTTGTCGATGCCGTGGCGAAACGGCCGCAGGTGCAGGAGCGCATGACCGAAACCATCGCCGATCTGATCATGACGCACTTGAAGCCGCGCGGCGTCGGTGTGATCCTGGAGGCGAGCCATAGCTGCATGACGATTCGCGGCGTGCGCAAACCCGGAGCCATGACGATCACCAGCTCAATGCGGGGCGGCTTCCTCGACCTCCCCGCGACACGGGCGGAACTCATGGCGCTAGTCTTCGGAAGGATGTAATTCCTGCCCCATCGGCCACGGCGGGCGAATCCGCACGCGCACCGCTTCGGCAATGTGCGGATCAATAAGTTATACCCGTGGAATTCGACCCCAAGCAACTGACCGACGACCTCCGCGGCCACTTCCGCGGAGCGCTGCACCTCGATGCCCTGACGCGGGGGCTCTACTCCACTGATGCCAGCTTGTTCCAGATTCAACCGCTCGCCGTCGCGGTGCCCGAAGACGCGCAAGACATCGCCACGCTCGTGCGCTATTGCTTCGAGCATAACATCCCCGTGATCCCGCGTGGGGCCGGCACCGGGCTCGCCGGCGAGAGCCTCGGCCCGGCCGTGATCCTCGATCTCAGCCTCCGACTCAAACGCATTGTGAACATCTCGGGCACCACGGTCACGGCAGAACCGGGCGTTACCTGTGAAGCACTGAACGCTGCACTGGCTCCGCACGGTCGCCGGATCGCTCCCGACCCCGCCAGCGCGGCCACCTGTACCCTCGGTGGCATGATCGCCACCAATGCCTCGGGTGGGAACGCCTTCCGTTATGGCTACACCCGCGAATACGTGAACGCGTTGAACATCGTCTTTGATGACGGCAGCACGAATGGCAGCGACGAACCCACCGGGGCTACACCCACCCGCCGCGCGCAGATCACGCAAGCGCTTGCCGAATTTCTCCGCGCCAATCAGCAACTAATCGCAAAGACACCACGCTTACCGTTCGATCGCGGTGGCTACGCATTACACGATGTGCTGACACCCCAGGGGCCGGAACTGGCACGGCTATTGGTGGGCTCCGAAGGTACGCTCGGAATCGTGACGGAAGCCACGCTCCGCACGGTGCCGGTTCGTGGCGGCACCAGCCTCTTGCTACTGGGGTTCCCGACGCTCGATGCCGCCGTGCGGGCCGGCTTGCACCTCCGCAAGCTCGATGTGGTC
>JBGTAO010000665.1:0-2591 GCA_041749835.1 Gemmata sp.
CCGAGGCCGCAACGCGAGTGGCAGTGGCCGAAGCGCTGGCTCAAACGGGGGAAGAAGGGAAATCTGCCGCGGCCGAGTTGGTGCCATTACTCAACGACAAAGAGAAAACGGTTCGCCGGGCCACAGTGATTGCACTCGGTCGCATCAGCCCGGAAGGTGCGTCGACGATCGCCGAGACGCTGGCCAAAATGCTGCAGACCGAAAAGGAGCTCGATCTGCGCACCGATCTGGTGATTTCGTTGGGCTTGCTAAACGAAAAATCTCCCACCGTTGTCATGGCAATCGCTCAACTCCTCGTCGTGCCAGAAGACGAACTCCGCCGTCGAGCCATGCGGACACTGGGAACATTTGGCATGGCAGCCGCGCCCGCGACCGAGGCGTTGCTCAAGGCCGCCAAGGGGGACAAACTCAAGGACATCCGGGTTGATGCCGTGCGTGCGTTCGGTTCGGCAGTTGGTCCAGGCCTCAAAGGGCGAGTAACGGATCTGATTGCCATGCTTCAAACGGATCCGGATTTCGAAGTGCGACTGGCAGTCGTCGAGGAAATCGGAGCGCTGGGCAACCAGTTGATCGACGACCAGGAAACGGTGAAGGTGCTTCGAAAGCGGTTAAGCGATCCGCATGTCAAGGTTCGCGAGGCAGTGGCGGTTGCCATTCGCAAGATCGAGAAGAAGGCCGATCCCAAGAAAGACCCCGACGGGAAAAAGTAACCGGAACGCGACCCGGCGGCCACCGATTTGCAGCGCAGGTCTCCACACGCGCTGAGGCTGTTGCCCAAGGGGTGACAGATTCTGCCTCGGTCAAGCGTATCATTTGTGAGCTGAATTCCAGTGGGCACAACTTGCGCCGGGTCTCAGTTCTGTCATTTGACTTCGTTCAGGCCCGTTCTACATACAGGTTGAATCTCCTGAATAATCGGCAGCACCAAAACTGGCTGCACAACCCTTAACGGCTCACGGAGTGGCCGTAATGCCAATATCTGGTAGACTTTCCGCTGCTCTCGCTTACACTCCGAATTGGTGGCGTGAGATCACCGATCCGGCAGCGTTTGAGGCGTTGCTTTTGGGCTGGGCTGAAACTTGCAACTGGCGCAGTTGCGGGTTTGTTTGGCCAGGTGAGAGTTCGCCACCTGTTGTCTTGACCGTTGAACGCGGTGCGATGGTTCCTGCGCCGGCACCTCTGGAAGTGCCCGATGCACTGCGTCGCATCAAGGCAGGAGAGCCGCATCCCACTTATTCCGCTCCAGGTGGGGCCACCCGAGCATTCGCCAGCATTCAGCCATCAGGCCGCGGGGTGGCTTGATTTGGGCCGACCTGGTGGGTAGTGCGTGGGCCGATTCGGAGCGTGCCTACCTCGGCCTGACCGCCCGCACCATCGAGCGAGCTCCCGCGCTCATGGCGTTGATCGGTGCGGGTGTCGATTCCGAGCGGCTCGCCCAACGACTTGCAGATGCTTCAGTAATTGCTGGCCGAATGGCCCATGATTTCGACAACATTCTTACGGGGATCATCGGCTTTTCGGACCTGACAATGCCCCTGCTCCAACCGGGCTCGCAAGCCGCGAACTTCGTCGCCGAGATCTCGAAGGTTGGCCAACGAGGCATCGTGTTCACGCAACAGTTGCATCAATTAAGCCGTAGCGGGCAAACGAAACCGAGCCCTGGAGCGGTTTCAAACGTATTAGCTCGTGAAGAAGTGCGGCTGATGTCCGCAATGAGCCCCGGCCTGCGTGTGGAGTATGAACTACCGCCGAACCTGCCGACAGTGGCAGTCGATGCGGCCCCACTGCAGTCGGCTCTGGGGCATCTGTTCGAGAATGCCGTGGAAGCTTGCCCGCAAGGTGGTGTCGTACGGATTGCCGCCAAGGCTGTTGAACTGACCGATGCGGATGCGAAAGCATTCCTGGGGAGGTTGGGAGCAGGCTCGCACCTCATGATCACGATCTCGGATACGGGAACCGGGATCAAACCGGAAGTGCGCCGTCGATTGTTTGTGGAACCGTTTTTTACCACCAAGGTGCGACACCGTGGCCTCGGGTTGGCCATCGCGTATCGCATCCTGTGCGCTCACCGTGGTGGGATTCAGATTGATCAAGTTCCAGCTCCTGGAGTCGGAACGCAGGTGCGGGTTGTGCTGCCATTGGCCACTGCCCGCCCCCCGGGTGGACCGGGGTCACCGGGCGGACATCCCGCCACAGGTGGGACCATCAGTGCAACCGCCGTCGGAGGATAATTTCCAATGCCGTTCGAGATCGAAGACCGTCTGGGGCAATTCCCCAAGCCGGTATTCCCACCAGCCATTGAGACCAAAGCCCCATCGGTCTTGCGAGAACTTCAGTCGTCTGGAGACATTCGCATCCTGATTCTGGACGACGATCCTGCCACGTGTGCCGTCATCCAGGCCGCGTTAGCGAATCGCGATTTCGTGATCGAAGCCGTATCCGATCCGTCGCTTGTGGAATCGGCTCTGGCCCGCTCGCACCAGTACCACCTCATCATCCTCGACTATGTTCTGCCGGGGCTGGAGCCGGATCAGGTCTTTGCCTGGATCCGCGATCTGCAGCCCGATGCGAACATCGTGGTGGTCACGGGC
>JBGTAO010000666.1:0-6035 GCA_041749835.1 Gemmata sp.
TTGCCTTCCTGGCTCTGGCTGCCTGGGCCGGCGCGCACGGCCCACCGCCCGCATTGCCCGCGGCCACGCAGATCAAGCTCTTCAAGACCAACCGCATTCTCATCGAGAATCTGGTCGATCACGGGATTGCCCTGGCGAACGCGGGCGACCCGCTCCAACGAGCCGAGGAGTGCCGCAAGACCGCACGGACGCTGGCCAATGCCGTGCAACAAGCCGCCGCCGACCAGAACCCGGACCGCGTGGCGGAACTGACGAACCTGATGGGCGAGGTGGTGCGCGAAGGGTTGGCCCCGAACCTTGCTGAAGCCACGGCGATCATCCGCCCCGGCGACCCACGCGAAGGGCAACTGGTGAAGCTGCGCGAGACGGCCACTTCGGACATCGACGAGGTGAGCGCCGCCGTGACACCTTCAGGTAAGCTCGGCGACGCTCGTAAAGTGCAAGACGCCCTGACCGCTCTCACGGCACTGAAGGGCAAGCTCGAAAAGTAAACGAAGCCATCACTTCTTCGCATCCTTCAAGTATTCTTCGTGGAAGGCCGCCACGGCATCGGCGAGATCGCTTGCGGTGGTCGCATAGCGAGAGCGGAACTTGTCGCGGAGTAAGCTGCCGAACTCCAACTGGATGGCGTCGATGCCATACCCGGTGTGACTGCCATAGGTGCCGACGATGTGCGCGCCGCTGAACTTCCGCTCTTCTTTGGTTTTGGGATCGGCAGTACAAGCGGGCAAGATCTTGTAGCCGTTGCGCTCCAGATGCCCCAAAACGCTCCGCTTGCCCGTGAGCGCTTGCCAGCCGTGGCGTTCGCGCAAGAGCGTCACGGTTTTACCATTCTGCGTGCCCCGACAGATCGCGTCGCGGAACTCGCCCTGGCCGTGGATATCGAGCAACAAACCCTGGCCGAACTGCTTATGTACTGCCTGGCACGCCCGCTCCAGAGCGTCGTGGTAGGCCCCGTAGTACGGCTTCGCCTTGTCCGATTCGTAGGCTTGTTCGCTTGGCCGGTTGACATCAAGATAACGGCGATCGAAGCGGGCCAGGACCACCCAGGGTTTCCCCTTCAGTTGCTTCTCCAGTTCAGCCGCGAACGCCTCGGTGAGTTCCGCCGTGCGAACATCGAGCACGGTCTGGAAGTTGGCGATGCCGACTCCCAGCCGCTCCGCGACCTCGGGTATTGGCTTCAACCCGCCGTGCGGAGCCGAGATGATGATGGGAAGCGTACCCTTTTGGATGAACACGAGATCGTCCGATCGGCCTTCTTGAGGTAATGCCGGCGTGAACGCAATCAGAGCCACCAACACTGCGACAGAACTAGCGAGTGAGCACCGCATGGGGAACCCTCGAACGCGATCAGTGCCGTGGTTCGGGCGACTGGATCATACCACCAAGTCGCGGCAGTCGGCGATGGTACCAGCCAGGGCGCTGGCGGCCACGGTGAGCGGCGATGCCAGGAAGACCTTGGCTTCCTTGTGCCCCATGCGACCCGGGAAGTTGCGGTTGGTCGTGCTGATGCACGAGATGGGCGTGTTCAACCGACCGAAGGTATCGCTCGGCCCGCCGAGGCAAGCCGCGCAACTGGCCTCGCCGATCTTGGCACCCGCCGCCAGGAAGATCTCGCGCAACGACTTGCCACCGATCATTTCGGTATCGAGGCCGCGGGCCACTTCTGTGGTCGCCGGAACCACAAAGGTGTCGATCTTGACACTCTTGCCATTCATCAACTCAGCGGCGGCTTTGAAGTCGGTCAGTTTGCCACCGGTGCAACTCCCGATGTAGGCGCGATCGAGCCGGGTTCCCTTAACTTCCGAGACATTGGCCTTGTTGTCCGGCGAGTGCGGCTTGGCGATCACGGGCTCCATCTTGGACACATCGTAGACCTTCTCGAACACGAACTTCGCGCCGGGATCGGTGTACACGGCCGTGAATGGTTTCTTGGTCTTGTTGCGGCTATTCACGTAATCGAACGTGACCTGATCGGGCGCGATCACACCATTCTTGCCACCTGCCTCGATGACCATATTGCAGAGCGTCATGCGTTCTTCGATGTTCAGCGCGAAGACACCGTCGCCATCGAACTCCATCGCCTGATAAGTCGCGCCATCGCAACCGATATCACCGATCACGGCCAAGATCAGATCTTTGGCCATCAGATATGGCGGCAGGTTGCCATGAAAGACGAAGCGCATGGTGGGTGGCACCTTGAGCCAGAGCTTGCCCGAACCCATGACAAAGCCAGCATCCGTATTGCCGATCCCCGTGGCGAACTCGCCAAACGCGCCGGCGGTGCAGGTGTGGCTATCGGTGCCCAGAAGCACTTCACCGGGCCGCGTGTGCCCTTCTTCCGGCAGCGCGATATGGCAGACACCCTTGTAGCGATCGGTTCCCACGTCGTAAAAGTGCGGTAGGTTCTGTTCCTTCACGAACTGTCGCAGCACGTCCACGTTCCGGTTCGCCATGGCATCTTGCGTGAAGATGTAATGGTCCGGGATGATGACAACCTTCTAGCGGTCCCACACCTTGGCCGATTCGCCACCGAAGTGCTTCTTGAAGACACCGATGGTGCCCGGGCCACAAACGTCGTGCGTCATGAGCACATCGACATTCGCCCAAACATTATCACCAGGTAGAACGTGATCCTTGCCAGACGCACGGGCCAGGATCTTCTCGGTCATCGTCATCGCAGGCATGGGAAAGGCTCCTACCGGTAACCGGCACATGATCAAGATCGATTACACACGTGGATTCAACTGCGGGTCGTTGAACAACTCCGCGAGTTGCAGGGTAAACCCTGGAAGAACGGTACCGCCTGTCAGCGTGTCTGCGGCTATCAGAATGATTTGGTTGCTGGGATCGGTGTACACGGCAATGGTATGAGCGTCGGGGTCGATTTCCCAGACAAGTTGAGTACCCGCAGCAAAGTATTTCCCGCCGCTGTTGCTCGGTCTCACGCGGTGTATTACTGGGCGACAGAATCTCGACTGCCAGATCAGGGGCATACGGCGCGATGCGGCCAAGGTGGGCGTTGTTGCTCGGAAGGTTCGCCCATGCCGTGAACGAGAGATCGGGCATCCGGCTGATTCCATCGCCCAACCGCATCAGTGCATCCGGCGCTCCAACGACACCGAGGTTTCGTGATCGCACGAACGCCAGGAGAATGCTGCCAAAGGTCATCGCCCACAGTGCTTCACGGTAACCCATGGCATTCTCCACCAGGATACCATCCACAAGTTCGACGAATTGCTTGGGTTCTCGATCCAGCAAATGGATGGCGTCGATCTCCGTTGCGGTTCCGGGTCGCGGGTTCCAAAGTATGCGGTGCAATGCGACACCACCGAGGCGTTAGACAACATCTCGCAGTGTTTGGGTTCCTGGCACAAACTCATCGAGCAACTTCCGAAGCGTTTCGGAATCAATCGCCTTGACGACGAGCAACCCATCAACAAGCTCTACGCGAATCTTGTGATTCCAGAATCTCCAACAATCGATCTCGGTAGCACTTCCCAAGTGTGAATACAACACGCGATGGAGTGGGATATCCCCAAGGTTCCTGATAACCTCGGCCAGCGTTATCGGGTTCCGTGGATACGATGTTGATCACAAGCCACCTCGGGATACAGGCATTCTATCACGCGATGACGCGATGACCCAGACGGGTACAATGCGTGTTCATTCCACGAGGTTCCCGCCATGCATCATCCCGCGATGTCGCCACCGCTGCTCACGACCGACCTGCCCGGCGTGGGAGGCAAGATTCGCGTGCACGACGAGGACTTCGAGGTCGAAGAAGTGCCATCGTACGAACCGTGCGGCTCAGTCGGTGAACGCGAATGCCCCAGAGGCGATGTTGAAATAATGGGCCAGCTTGCCAATCTGGCTGCGATTGAGCTTACGCTTGCCAGCCAGAACTTCCGAGATGGTGGATTCCGCAATCCCGGCTTGCCGGGCTGTATCGACCTGGCTGACACCCTTCTGCTCAATCAAGAATCGAAGCATGTCCGCGTCGCCGACGACCTTCAGACAGACCGCCGCGTTCTCATAGGCTTCGACCAGTGAACCGAGGACATCGAGATAATCCTGCTCGGGTGCCGTGAGATCGTCCCGATCAATGAGCGAATCGATCACGGCAACTGCGGCATCGAGATCCCGATCACTGTGGAGCGGGCGGAGCGGAAAGTGGCGGATCAGTTCCAGGTAGCGATCCTCTCCCTCGCCATACCGCGCCCGGCTTGAAGTCGCATCTTTCCCACGTCGCATCGCTACCCATCCTTCCAGTTCCCATCGTCGTATTCGGCATGTGTGAGCACATGGCGCACATACAACCTCTGGCGATCGAAGTGGATCACCGCGATCAGACGGAACTTATTACCACCCACGTTGAACACCGTGTATCGACCAACTTGATCCACTGTGTTGAATGTCTGGCGAACTTCGGCAAAGCTCGCCCATTCCACCTGTCGAACCACCTGATGCCACGCTTCCAGTGGCAACCGCGCCCTCGGATGCTTCTCCCAGAATTCTCGGAGCTTCTTCTTGGAGATGATGTGCATAGTGACGACGTCCGGGGTTGTCGTGTGGACGGCATCCTTGCCCGCAATCGATTCCTCATTCTGGGAACCGAAACTGCTCGATTACTATCTTCGCAAATCGCGAACTCGTCAACCTCATTTCCTCGCACTCGGTACAATACGTGTTCATCCCACGAGGTTCCCGCCATGCATCATCCCGCGATGTCGCCGCCGCTGCTCACGACTGACCTGCCCGGCGTGGGAGGCAAGATTCGCGTGCACGACGAGGACTTCGAGGTCGAAGAAGTGCCATCGTACGAACCGTGCGGCACCGGCGATCATCTCTATCTGTGGATCGAGAAGCGCGGGATGGCACCGGAGTTCTTCGCCCAAACCCTGGCCCAGCGGTTGGGCACGCATCCCGGGAATATCGGCACGGCGGGGCTCAAGGATCGGCACGCGATCACGCGCCAATGGGTATCGGTGCCCAAAGAGTTTGAACCGCGTGTGAAGAACATCGATGGCAACGGGGTGCGCGTGCTCAAGAGTGGCCTGCATACCAACAAGCTGAAGCCGGGGCACCTGCGTGGCAACCGCTTCCGATTGCTGATCCGCGAGGCCGATCGCAGCGGGAACGTGGACGCCATTCTCGACGCGATCCGTCAGCAAGGGCTCCCGAACTTTTACGGCCCGCAGCGCTTCGGCCACGATGGCGGCACCGTCGAACTCGGCTGGCAATGCCTGGCGGGCAAGGCCCCGCGGCGGATTCGCCCCTTTCTGTTTCGCTTCGCACTCTCGGCAGAGCAATCGCTGCTGTTCAACGACTACCTAGCCCGCCGCCTCCGCGATGGCCTGTTCCGCACCGTGCTCGAAGGCGACGTGATGACGAAGTGGCCCACCGGTGGAATGTTCGTCGCCCAGGATGTGCCGGCCGAGCAAGCCCGATTCGACAGCCGCGAGATCGTGATCGCTGGCCCCATGTTCGGCAAGAAGACCTTTCCTGCGGAAGGCGCGGCGGCTGAACGGGAAGCAGCCGTGCTCCACGATCACAAGCTGTCGCCAGCGTCGTTTGCGGGCTTCGGCAAGCTGGTGCTGGGAACGCGGCGGCACAACCTCGTCTATCTCGACGACCTCGTGGCCGAGTGGGAACCGGACGGGCTGAGGCTGGCGTTCACCCTGCCCGCCGGGAGTTATGCCACCGTGCTCCTTGCGGAAGTGATGAAGACTGCAATTGCAGACGACGCCACAATGCCGGACGATGATGACACCGAAGTGTAACCCGGTTTGCGTGCCCCTCCCGAAAAACGTTCCGAGCGCCGCCCCAGTTGCGGGCAATAGCTATTCGGACACGAGTTCGGAGCCCCCGACGATGCCGAACGCCACCAGCCGAATGATGCCAACTCTGCGGCGCGTTGTTCTCGCGGGAACAATTGCCGAGCGTTCCGATGGCCAACTTCTCGGAGCATTCGTTGTCAACCGCGACGCCGATGCCTTTGCGGGGTTGGTGCGGCGGCACGGCCCCATGGTACT
>JBGTAO010000667.1:0-6802 GCA_041749835.1 Gemmata sp.
GTGGAAATCGTGAATCGACTCCCAGTACCGTGATCCGGCCCAGGTATTTGGTTGTCGTGGCATTGGTGCCGACAGATTCAAGAGTTGCGGGCAGGATCAAGGCCGGTGCCGGATTTCCCGGCAGCTCATTAGCGATCTCCATGCGAATCGGTCGCGGTAACAACGCTACCGATTCGATACCTGCAAGTTGCCGTTCCGCTTTGGCTCGCAGACTACCCCGCAAGGAATCTCCCACCAGCAATGCGCCTGTCAGCACAGCGGAACTGACCATGACACCAAGTAGGACGGCGAGGTTACCGAACCAGTGGAAGGTGAGGTTCCGGAGTACCAGTGTTGGCAAGGTCATGATGGTTCAGCGCTGGGAGTCAAGGAGTGAGAACCGCAAGTCGACCGGGGCATTACGCCGCTTCCAATTTGCCTTCGTTCATGATGTGGCGCTGTGCGAACAGACTCGCGAGTTCCTTGCTATGCGTGACCACGACCAAGATTGTTTGCTCGTGTTGATGCAGGTCGAGTAAGAGCGAGCCAATCGCCTCGGCGTTGTTGCGATCGAGGTTGCCGGTGGGTTCGTCTGCCAGAAGCAGTACGGGCTTCAGGATCAGTGCGCGGGCCACTGCCACCCGTTGGCGCTCGCCACCCGAGAGTTCGGCAGGCCGATGATCGATCCGGCTGCCCAGACCGACACGATCGAGGAGAGTTCGCGCATAGGACTCGGTATCACGAGATTGGGTGGACCGGTTCACGAGTGTAGGAATCAGCACGTTCTCAAGTACCGAGCACTGCGGAAGCAGGTGATGATCCTGAAAGATAAACCCGATCTGCCGATTCCGAAACTGGGCGAGATCGCGCTCGGGTAGTGTGAACGGATTAAGGCCAGCCAAAGCGATTGAGCCGGCCGTTGGTCGATCCAGCGTACCGAGGATGTGGAGCAGGGTGCTCTTGCCCGAACCGGATGGCCCCATCACGGCGACAGAATCGCCCCGATTCAATCTCAGGTTAACATCACGCAAGATGGAGAGTGTGCCCGTCCGTGTGGGGTAGTCTTTGGTGATGTTGGAGACGGCAAGTGTCATGGTGGTGTCACAAAGGAGAGTGATCGCTGCGAGTGACTGACTCGCTTCTGGTATTGAGTGATGGTCTGTCCGGATGGCAGGGCTAACATTGGGAGTGCCTTGCCAGCGATCCACACACATCACGCCTGCAACTTGTCGCGGAGATCCGCAGGGATCTCGATCGATTCGATTTGATGGTTGTCGGTTGTTCGACATAACACAGCAGTGATGTGCCCGCAGGCAATGGGCTCGCCCGCCGAGTTTGCAAAATCAAAGCGATAAGTGAGCGATTTGCGGCCAAGCTTCTCCAGTGTTACCTGGATGGTCAGGACTTCCGCAAATCGGGCTGGCTTGAGGTAATCACACGCAACTGCTACTCGTGGAAGGCCGAACCGCCCATCAGGCTGATTCCAACTCACCGAAAGTCCACGGGCGATCAGGAAATCGGTCTCTGCTGCCTCCATGAACTTGAAAAAGTTCGCAAAGTGCATGATCCCCGCCATGTCGGTGTCACCAAATTCGACCCGGCGGCTGGTTGTGAACGTTGGCATTGTGTGAACCTATGAACGGGTCAGACCACTGTCGCCATTCCTGGGAGGAGTTTCACCTTGCAGGAGCCGCGCGATCTGGGCCGCCATCATGGGTGCGGAGAACCGTTCTCGGACCACCGATTCCGCGTGTCGGCCAGCTTGCAATCGTTGGTCATGGTTTTGAAGGAGTTGAAGGAGGCCGTGCGCGAGGGCTTGCGGGTCTCCTGGCGGTACGAGCAGCCCCCCCTGAGAGGCTTCGATCAATTCAGGGAACGCGCCATGCTTCGGTTGCACGACCGGCACACCGTTGGCCCACGCTTCCAGTATGTAAAGCCCCTTCGGTTCGTGATAGTCGGTGGGAACTGTGAACACATCCAACGACTGAAAAAACGTCATCTTATCATCATGCGTCGGGCAATCGCGATATTCAAAGTCCTCACCGTATCCGGCCACGGAGAGTTTCTTGACTTGCTGGTTGTAGTACTCACGCTGATTCTCCCCAAGCCACCCACCCACCAGAAGTTTCGCCTGCGGACTGTTGGGAAGCTGTCGCAACTGAATGTAGGCGTCGATCAAGTTGTGGAAACCCTTTTCGGGGCTGATTCGGGCAAAGTAACCAATCGTGAGCTGTTCAGGTACATGGTTGGTCGCGCGCACTCGAGCACTTTCCAAACTGATGCCGGGATAGATGACATGCATGCGCTGGCGATCAATCCCAAGGTACTCCGCCATGTAGTCGGCGTAGTAGCGGCTCGTGCAGATGAATGAACTCACGGATTGGCAATTTTCCCGGATCTGCTTTACGCAACGCTTGCGATCGGCTTCGGGTAGCTCATCGAGGAAAATGTCGTCGCCTTGCAATGTCACGTGAACCGGCACGCCGAGAACTCGCATCAGTTCCGGTACTATGCCGGAGAGCAGGGCATTTGTTAGCACCACACTCTCGGGCCGGACTTCTCGGGCGAGCCAATCAATCAACTCACTGAGTTCCTTGGCTTGCTTCCCTTCTGTGCCTTCGAGCATCGAGATGGCCAGGGTACCCAGCTCGCTGTATTTGGTGTTGGCTGCGAAGCGGGACACCCAGCGAAGTAGAAAGCGGAAATTCAAGAGGCGATCGAATAACCGAGGCGTATGCCGGAAGAGCCAAAACTTCTGTTCAAGGTAGACGTTAATGCCACCGTAAAAGATGCGCTGTTGGCTGACATCCCGTTCATCGGTCCGGATCGGCGTGTAAGTCGGAATCAGAAGAGCATCGTGCCCTGCGGCCCGCAACGCGGTAACAAGGGTATTATCGCGCATACAACTTCCGCAGAACATACCAGCAGCACCTGCAGTGATGTATGCAATACGCATGGGCTCGAACTACGTGAGTACTGGTTCAAGGTTGAAAGTTATCTGGTATACCGGCGAGAGTGGCTAGGCTTTCGGAATGAGTACCAACACCATGATAGTCGAGTCGTTGCACGCTCACCGCTTACTTGTTCAGCAAGGTGAGCTTCCGCCGAGCACGTTCGTGGGATTCCTGGGTCCGAATTGTCAAGGATGATAGCTGCCAGCACCTGATGAGGAATGGGTGGATTGGCTTCCAACAGAAATCGTTCGAACTTCATCAGACCTCTTTCCTGAACCGATTGCATTTGTGTATGATCTTCACTTGTGACTTTGCGACCTCTCCGCGAAGCCTCTGCTTGGGCCTTCGTGGGAGAGGAACCGCACATGGCACTTACAACTTGCACCGAGGCCAAATTGTTCCGGGATTATGCAATTACGGCCTTCGACGAAATGTTTACAAGTCGGGATCAGGTTCGATCGCATTACAAAGCACTTTTTGATCGGTTCTCGCAACTGCCACCGCCCGATATCGAACGCCGCAGTCGGCTCGCGGATGGCATGATGCGGCAACAAGGCATCACGTTCACCGTGTATGGCCGACATTCCAAGGAGAGTACCGGGAAGCAAACCCAGAAGCAGGCCACGCGTAAAAGTGCAACGGAACGCATCATGCCATTTGATCCGATTCCGCGGCTAGTGCCAGCGCACGAGTGGGACCGCATCGAGTCGGGGTTGTGCCAGCGGGTGCGAGCTCTCAACCTTTTCATTCACGATGTCTACCACGACCGGCATATCCTCAAGGATGGGATTGTCCCGCCTGAGTTGGTATTTGGAGCATCGGGTTATCGCCGGGAGATGAATGGCATCCGGGTGCCTCACGATATCTATATCCATGTGTCGGGAATCGATCTGATTCGCGATGCCAGCGGAGAGTACCTCGTGCTGGAGGACAACTGCCGGACACCCTCGGGCGTCAGTTATGTGCTGAAGAATCGTGAGGTGATGAAGCAGGCGTTTCCATTTCTCTTCGAAGATTACTCGGTTCGGCCAGTCGATGACTACGCAGCGAACCTCTTGTCCGTGTTGCAGTATTCCGCACCGATTGGTGTCCCGAATCCCAATGTTGTGGTGCTGACACCGGGAGCCTTCAACTCCGCATATTATGAGCACAGTTTTCTTGCCCGACAAATGGGTGTACAACTCGTCGAAGGGCGCGACCTTGTGTTGGACAACGGCGGGGTGTTCATGCGCACGACCCGGGGTCTTGAACGGGTTGATGTGATTTATCGGCGCGTGGACGACGATTACCTCGATCCCCTCTGCTTTCGCCGCGATTCGCGTTTAGGCGTCGCAGGATTGTTAGGAGCTTATCGCACTGGCCGACTCGGTATGGCAAACGCGATTGGTCCAGGTGTCGCGGATGATAAAGCGATTTATCCCTTCGTTCCCGAGATGATTCGCTATTACCTGCGCGAAGATCCCATTCTCAAGAATGTGGAAACTTACCGCTTGACCGTGCCGTCCCAGAAGCAGCACGTTCTGGCCAATTTGGATAAGCTTGTCGTGAAGGCGGTTGACGCTTCGGGCGGGTATGGCATGCTCATCGGTCCCGCGAGCACGGCAGCACAACGGGCAGAGTTTCACGCCAAGATCGAAGCCAATCCGCGTGGGTATATCGCACAGCCCACCATCATGTTGAGCCAATCTCCAACGATTGTGGATGGGGGAACGCGGATTGAAGGGCGACATATCGATCTTCGCCCCTTTGTCCTGTACGGCGAGCAGATCCGAGTTCTCCCGGGCGGCTTAACTCGAGTTGCTCTTCCGCGTGGTAGCCTGGTTGTGAATAGCTCACAAGGTGGAGGGAGCAAAGATACCTGGGTGCTCCGGAGCGCGGCACCTGCGAGCGCTCAACAGGGTGCCGGTATCTGATTTCTGCTGTGCAACTTCACAGTTTCCCCTAGCTCATTGGGTGTCATGCTTAGCCGCGTTGCCGAGAACTTATACTGGATCAGCCGCTATGTCGAACGAGCCGAGGGGCTTTCGCGACTGATGGAAGACGCTTTTTGCATGGAGTTGGAAGCCGACACGCATGTGAATGATCTGGGACCACTTGATAACGTCTTGCAAATGCTCAGTGCTCACAAGTCGTTCCAGCGCTTTGAAAGCCGGGAAGAACTTTCATTATTGGGCTCGGGCTACTCGATGGGTGAACAGCGTGAGCGTGTCCTCCGCTTTCTGACTTTCGATCGGACAAGTGGTGTATCGATTCGTGAGACCGTCGCTCGGGCCCGAGAGAACGCGCGGGGCACTCAGGAAGCCGTATCTGGCGAGGCGTGGAGCCAACTGAACAAGCTGTATCTCTACCTGAATCACCCCCGCGCGAATGAGCGGTTCACGGCCAGTCCGCCCAGTATTCTGCACTGGATCCGTCGCGAGTGCATTCTTTTTGCAGCGATCATCGATGGTACGTTACCGCGGACGGAGGCGTACCATTTCTTGCAGGTGGGCCGATACATTGAGCGTGTGGATATGCTCAGTCGTGTCATCAATGTTCACTGTTATTCCTCGACTGCAACCCTGACAGCCAGCGGGCCGGGAGGCGTTGAAGTCTCTTTTTCCGTGAGTCACTGGGCCAGCTTGCTGCGGGGCACTTCAGCTTACGAAGCCTATCTGCAACAAGCCCAGGAACGGGTCGATCCGCAAGGGGTGCTTCGCTATTTACTTCTTGAGGCTGAGTTCCCAAGAAGCATGCGCTTTGCCGTCGCGCGATGTCTGGAGTCGCTACGATGCCTGGCAAGTGGGAGCGGCCACACCACTGATGCGGAACGGCACCTGGGCCGATTGGATTCCGAGCTTCACTACATGGATGTGAATGATCTCTTCCAACGCGGTGTGGATCATTTCCTGGTCGGCGTCCAAGATGTTTGTGCAGCGGTGGGGCGGGATATCCACCAGGCGTATTTTCGCTCGTAATTCCACCAGTTTCGCTTCCCTCGACACCTCGGGAACACATGCTCTATCGAATCGATCATGAAACCCGATTGTCCTACACGGCACCGGTGAGTGAAGCAGTAATCGAGGTGCGCACCGCACCACCTTCTCAGGACGACCAAACCGTTCTGGGTTACAAGATGCGGGTCACGCCAGCGGCACCGGCAACCACCTATCGGGATGGCTTCTCGAATCGAGTTGAGCTGTTCAACTTACTAGCACCCCACCGGGAAGTCGTGTTGCGTGCGGCATCGTGTGTGCGGGTCCATCGCCATCCCGGTATGGACCTGCTCACCACGGTGCCGTGGTCGGAAGAACTCGCGACCCAGGTTGATGCCATGGAGTTTTTGCGGCCAAGCCCGCAGATCGACATGCCCGTGATTGTGCGGGATTTTGCTGAGTCGGTCTCACTGGCTCAGTGCCACAATCTCCGCGAAGTCTCCGAAACCATCATGTGGGCCGTTCATAATCGGCTCCGGTACGAGAAGCGCGTGACCGAGGCCCATACCCGTGTCTCGGAGGCGCTAGAGCTTGGCTGTGGAGTTTGTCAGGACTTTGCACACCTCTTTCTCGCGGTTGCTCGATTCCACCGGCTCCCGTCACGCTACGTCAGTGGCTATGTTCACCAGCCGGGCGAAATTGCAACACACGCATGGGTTCAGGTTTGGGCAGGCCCACAGGTGAGTTGGGTGAACATCGACCCGACGCACTCCAAGTGGGTAGGCTCCGAACATATTGTTACCGCTGTTGGTCGCGACTTTACCGATGTGCCCCCCAATCGGGGTGTCTGGAAAGGCGAATCGGAAGAGACGATCACTGTCGTCGTCAATGTGCAGCCTGTGGATCGCGTTCCCGCCGATCTCTCGGAACCCGCCGATGCTCCCGCATGGTCAG